>QQUD01000533.1 GCA_008501785.1 Chloroflexota bacterium | reverse complement strand
GTGTATGGGTTGGTGTTGGAATTGGTGTTGGAATTGGTGTGTTGGTTGGTGTTGGCAGAGGTGTGTTGGTTGGTGTTGGCAGAGGTGTGTTGGTAATGGTGGGGGAAACGGCCGTTTCTGTCGGTGCTGGCGTGTGTGTGGCAGTTGGGAATTGGGTGTTGGTTGCGGAGGGGGAAACGGCCGTTTCTGTCGGAACGGCCGTTGGCAATTCCGCAGCTTGTAAACATTCAATAATCAATTTCTGTTCTGGTGAGAAATCGACAACCGGGTGGGCACAAAAAACCTCTATAATCTCACCATCCCCCATCACATAAACTTCAGATGAGGCTGGTTTAGCAAACGCATATGACGCAACAAGTAACATCAAGAGTACCATGATCACGTACACAGATTTCCTGTTCATTTCCAAACCCCTATTTTAACAAAGACAACTTAACCTGATAGTGTGTAATCATCTAGTACTGAAGCAAACATCTTTTGACGGGTAGAATTGTCGCAAATTGCTTCAGTTTAAGTGTTCCGACTTGACTGTTTACCCGTCAAAATTTGTTTGTCGGAACACTAGTAAATCAAAGCTGTCACTCGGGAACGCCATCTATCTAACCTCTATTCCATCCCTGCGATTGCTGCAATTTCTGCGTCTGTAAATGGTGCAAACCCTAACGGCCCCGCGAACCACTCGTTGAACGCGATCCCTTGCAACACCGTATTAAAGTTACCATCTGCCACAAACAAACAGTTCGGCAAATCACAGCGGCTAAGCGAGAATGCGTGACCGTCAATCTCATATTGTCCCGGTGCTGTTTTGTAATTATCCAGCGCTGAAAATACTGAGTGAGCGTCAATTAAATTCACACCAAGCGGTGCCAGGACGCCGGTTAATTCCGCGTTGATGTCGTCGATAAAATCGGAGTACTGCGCTTGATTTACGCATGGCTCTTGATAGCCGTCGCGGTATGATTCATCTGTGGTGTAATGGTATGGTGACTGATAGCCTATATAGTGATGTAACACGTAATAGATTTTGTTTGCTGGCATCCCGGTTGAAATCAGTTGATTGACTGCCTGCGGTGGGTAGCTTGTCATTTCGTCTTGAATAAAATCTATTTGGGATTGATCTTGATACACATCACAAATGGGGTCTGCGTCCACATTGCCAATCCAAATCAACACAATGTCAATTTCACCGTTTTGTATGTACCCCTCAAGCGCACCCGCTTGCCCCGTCATGTTTCGTGATTTGTTCCAATAGGAAGACCGGTTGTACCAATAACTTAAATACTGACCGAAGTCTGCCCCGCGCAATTCGTTGGACATTTCCACCCACGAGCGGGAATAAGGCCCGCTCCGCTCCCAATCTTGGTATGCGACTGAATTGCTATCACCGATGACACCAATACCACCCGTGACCGGCTCCTGAGTCGCCGCGCTTGTTGGCGTTGCTGTTGGGTGAATCAATGTGCTTGTCGCGGTTGGAATTGGTGTGTTAGTTGCGGTTGGTAATGGTGTGTTGGTTGGTGTTGGTAATGGTGTATGGGTTGGTGTTGGAATTGGTGTGTTGGTTGGTGTTGGTAATGGTGTATGGGTTGGTGTTGGTAATGGTGTTGGAATTGGTGTGTTGGTTGCGGTTGCGACTGGTGTGTTGGTCGCTGTAGGCAGTGGCGTAAATGTTGACGTTGGCGGTAGCGACGTATTGGTCACAGTTGCGACTGGTGTGTTTGTTGCCGTACTAGTTGGCGGCGCTGTGTTCGTCGCTGTTGGTGGCGGCGTGTTTGTCTCGGTGGGGGAAACGGCCGTTTCCGTAGGCTCGTCTGTCGGAACGGCCGTTGGCAATTCCGCAGCTTGTAAACATTCAATAATCAACTTCTGTTCTGGTGAGAAATCGACAACCGGGTGGGCACAAAAAACCTCCACAATCTCACCATCCCCCATCACATAAACTTCAGATGATGCTGGCTCAGCAAACGCATATGACGCAACAAGCAACATCAAGAGTACCATGATCACGAACCCAGATTTCCTGTTCAATTCCAAACCTCTGTTTTAACAAAGATCGTTGAAAATCTTTTTGTTAAACTAAAAATGTATATAGAATTTCTCTGGTTGGAGTCTGATGGCCCATTTTTAGAAATGGTTTTTGGCGGTATTGAGAGAAAAAAACTGGTTAGAGCGAGCAACGGGAATCGAACCCGTACTAACTGCTTGGGAAGCAGTTGTGATACCGTTTCACTATGCTCGCATGAGATATAGAAATTATATCTTTCTACAGCAACCTGTCAAATTGCTGTGTTGTTAAAAATTCAGTACCCTTTCGTCTTGCCTCCCTGTTTTTTCCACCTATAATGGCTCTGTATTTCTGCAACTTTGGATAACGTTAAAGCTTATATTAAATACTGGTAGTTGGATGAATTATGCTGCAAATTGTTGTTTTGTTAGTTGAGGGAAATCGAGCCAGTGAAAATTCCGTTGCCCATGCATTAGAAAAAGCAGGGTTTTGTGTTGTCTTAGTGCCTACCGGCAAAGCTGCGTTGGCTGAAGTGAAAACAAACAAACCCAATCTTGTTATCTTCAATGCGTCAATGATGCGCTCAAATGGTGCCCGTAGCTGTAGACGTTTGCGTCACTCGATAGGGACAATACCGATTATCCATATTCGTACCGAAGGATGGCCAGAAGAACAGGAAGCTGAGGCAGATGTTTATTTAGAACGGCCGTTTACCCCCCGCAAACTCTTCAACCGCATCAAAGCACTGCTTCCACCTGACTATGGCAAAGAAGAAATTGTGCGCTGTGGCGATCTCACCTACTATCGCACCAAACGCTCGGTAGAAGTGGTTGGGAAGGGGGAAAGTCGGCTAACGCCTAAACTAGCTCTCTTGCTAGAAGAATTTGTGCGCCACCCCAATGAAATCATCACACGGCGGCAGTTAATGCAAAATGTATGGCAAACCGATTATGTGGGTGATACGCGTACCCTTGATGTACATATCCGCTGGATTCGGGAACTCATTGAACAAGACCCGGCTTATCCGCGGCGTCTGCAAACCGTACGGGGTCGCGGCTATATATTTCTAGCCAATCAGTAGTCCAAAGGGAACAGGATTGTTCCTGAATAACTAACTAAAAGATAACCCAAGCAGCAAATAGCAAAAGAAAAACAAAACTAATCAAACCACCGAATTGCGGCTGTTTGCTCAAGTAAACCAATCGTGTCGGAATAAAGAGCACAGATAGAATAAGGAAAGTGCCCAAAATCCATAGAACATTTGCAGATAGAATGACAGCCTGTAATTCAGCCGTAGCCAATACAAGCATCAGATTTACACCTAATAAGCCCAAAGCGGCTACGACATTGTAACGCGATTCAGCTTTCAGGAATCGTGGTGGAGTGATTGAAGAGAGAACCAGCATATAAATGAGGCCGCCACCCAGCCAAGATGCAGGACCATAGACAAAAAAGGCAGACGATTCTCCAGCACCCAATACGCGATCATCTACAATGAAAATGGATTCCATGTAGCCAAGCTGGTGTGCCACTGCCAACGCCAGGGCGATACCAAATAGAATACCCAATATCCGTTGGCCTGTAACCGATAGCAGTTGTGCAGGAATCCAATTTTTGTCAGTGGTTTCGGTGCTTGGTTCCAGTTTCTTTAACCAATAAACAGATAAGCAAAACAAAACAAACATGCCACCAATTAGAATGGCATTGATTGCCGAAAGGTCTTGAAATTGGGTGAAAAGCGCGTTTCTGCACAAGATGAGTGCGAGAATGGTCAGGAGATCGAGGGTGATGGGAACGGCCGTTTTCAAATTCAAGTGCCTGTTATTAACTACCATATTTGTCAGGATTCTTTGCTTTAATGTCTTTAAAATAGGATTGAATGTGCGGGAGATCTGTTTCAATATCCCCAGTGGGGTTAATAGCAGGGCCAATTTTCATAATTTTGCGTCCATAATCAAACGTAATCAGCAAAATCGGCACACTAGCTTGGGTTGCCATGTAATAAAACCCGGTTTTCCATCGCCGCACTTTAGAGCGGGTACCTTCTGGCATAATAGCCAGCACAATAGACTCTCGTTTTTTAAACTCGTTGACAACAGCATCAACAAGATTGGTTGAAACGCGTCGATTGACCCCAATGCCACCTAAATAACGAAAAATACCGCCAAACGGATTGCGAAATAGCGAGTCTTTTGCCAACCAGTTTAGCTGGATGCCGAGTGCGAACATGGTACAAATGGTGAGGATGAAGTCCCAGTTTGATGTGTGTGGTGCGCCTACGAGAACCATTTTCGATAAATTAGGAACGTGCCCTTTTATTTCCCAACCAAACAGTGACATGCTTCGTTGGGCAATTGCCTGGGATAATTTGTTACCACGTCGTGGAATCGCGTTACCAATATCCATCGGCTTCAGCGTGGAATCGTCGGAACTATTTGAAATCATAGTAAAGTGTTTGGAATGCTCCCCATTCAATAGCCTGATTTGGGCGAGAAAATGGGATAATTTTTAAATTGATAAGGTGATGTTAATAAATCTACAACCTCGCCAGATTATATTCGGCGCTGCTTCTTGTAGCAAATAGATTTGATTCTCGTTCCTAAAATCAAATCTATTTGCCAATCTAGGCTGACTTATTTAAGTATATTTTCTTACTCTGCAATTTCAGAGAGTTCTAGCCAGCGGAATTCGGCCGTTTCTAGGTACTCTTTGGTTTGTTCAAGTGTTTCAGCCAACGATTGGAGTTTGACGTAGTCGCTGCCTGTTTGATTTATTTCTTCTTCCAGGAAGGCGATTTTTTCTTCTAACTCAGCCATTTGTGTTTCAACGTGGGCAAGCTCTTGCTTTTCTTTCCAGGTTAATTTAGGCGGGCGTTTCGTGGTTTGGGTTTGTTGTTTTTTGGGGGAGGAAACGGCCGTTTTCCCCCTTCCCAACTTCGCCAAATTCTCATCTCGCAGCCGACGGTACGTGTCGTAAGGAGTCGGGTAGCGTGTGCCGAGAATGCCATCCTCAAAACTCATCAAAAAATCGACATTGCGGTCTAAAAAATAGCGATCATGGCTGACAACAACCAAACAACCCTTGAATTGGTCCAGAAATTCTTCAAGAACAGCCAGCGTTTGAATGTCCAGATCATTGGTCGGCTCATCTAAAAAGAGGACGTTGGGTTGCAGCACAAGCGTGTAAAGCAGATAGAGGCGACGTCGTTCGCCACCGCTGAGGCTGCTGATTTTGGCTCGCTGCTGCGGTCGCGGAAAGAGGAACCATTGCAGCATTTGCGCCGCATCGACGCGTTCCCCTTCGTTGGTGCGAATGAGAGACGCGGCCGTTTCTATGAATTGCAGCACCGTCATCTCATCGCGCAGTCCGGCGCTTTGTTGGTCGTAATAACCGAGCTGTACAGTTTCACCCCAATTTACCGTGCCACTATCAGGTTGCCTTTTGCCAGCCAGAACATCCAAAAATGTGGTTTTACCCGCTCCATTTGGGCCAATAATGCCAACGCGGTCGCCCGGATTGAGCATAAAATCTTGTTGGTAAAAGAGCGTGATGGCGTCGTATGTTTTGCTTAAATTTTCAGCTTCAAGTACACGTTTGCCCAGACGTCGTGCTGCCAATGCCATTGCGACACGGTGGTCGCTTTTGTTGGTCTGAATTTCTTGCATTTCAGCGATGCGCTGTTTGCGGGCTTTTTGTTTGGTAGAACGGGCCATGGCACCACGTCGCAGCCACTCCAGTTCACGGCGTAGGGTTGACTGTCGTTTTTCTTCGGCAACCGCAAGCTGTTCGTGTCGTTTAGTGCGCTGTTCGAGATAACGGCCGTAATTGCCCACATACCCCACCAACGATTGCCGATCCAGTTCCACAATCCGATTCACAACCCGATCTAGAAAATAGCGATCATGCGTCACCATCAACAAACCGCCAGCAAAACGCGTGAGCTGTTCTTCTAGCCACGCTACGGTATCGGCATCGATGTGGTTGGTTGGCTCATCTAAAATTAGCAAATTAGCCGGATTAATCAGCGCACGGGCTAACGCGACGCGTTTTCGTTGTCCACCAGAAAGCGTGCCTACTTTGTCTGAAAAGTTAGAGACGCCCAGTTTTGTTAAAATCGTTTTAGCATCTGCTTCGGCCGTCCAGCCATTTGTACGGTCCATTTCACCGCTCAATTTCAGCAATTCCTCTTGTAATTTTGCATTACTAGGGTCTGCTTGCAAAGCAAAACTGGTTGATTCGTATGCTTTTAATAATCGAATATGGGGTGCTTCACTTTGGAAAACAGTTTCAAGCACAGTTAAGGTGTCATCAAGCACCGGGTCTTGGGACAGGTATTGGATGCGAACGCCGCCCCAGATGGTGAGCGTGCCGGAAACGGCCGTTTCCACCCCCGCAATAATCCGCAGCAGCGTCGTTTTACCGCTGCCATTGGGGCCAATCAATCCAATGCGATCCCCTTGATTGATCAACAGGTTCGCTTCGTTGAGCAAGATTCGTTCACTGTAATGGTGGGTTAGCTTTTCTATCGTTACCAGATTCATCGTGCGGGAGGATAACACGAGTGCCGGAACTGGTGCAAGTTGGAAAAATTCTTTACAAATAGAGTAAATTTTCTCGTGATCGTGATCGTCCATCGTGATCGTGATCGAAAAATCGAAGATCGATTACGATCACGATCTGCGACCACGATCACGAGTTCATTGGTTTGAGGCGAAGATTATTAGCTTACTGCTTGTCTTCAATGTGCATGATGGATGGGATAAAAAATGTGATTGTGCCGAGAACGGCCGTTATCACCCCACACAAAACATACCAAACTGGCACGCCCCATCGATCTGCCACAGGATCAGCCAAAAACAATCCAATAGGAGCCATCATTGAGCCAGTACTCCCCATGAGCGTGAAGATACGCCCCTGCATCTGCGGTGGCACAACAGTTTGAATAATTGCCACGCGCAATCCGGCACCAAACGAAATGGTCAGTCCAACACAAAACATGGCTCCAATTGCCAGGCTCAACAAGGCGCTGGGGGCAAACCCAACAGCCGCCATGCTCACCCCCAACAGCACCAACGCCGCCATCGAAGGCACAATTCGTCGTTTGGTTCCTCCCCAGATGCTTAACATCATTCCTCCAATCAAACTGCCAATGCTAATTGCAGACTGTATCCAGGCCAGTTCAAGCGCACCCCCGTGAAAATGATCAGTCACCAACAGTGGCGTCAAGGTTGCGGCGGGAGAGAATACCAGATTGATGAACATGATGATGATTAACAGCATCATGAATCCGGGCCAATTACGCACAAATTGTAGACCAGATCGTAGTTCACTCAATATCGAAGGTTGTTTTGTGTTCAATTTTGATTGGGGTGTGGATTTCGGCTGTGGAATGTTAACCAGGAAGAGTGCGCCAATTGCCAAACAAGCGGTCACAATATCAATTGTCAGAATTGTGGATATGGAGATGGTTTCGACCAATAATGCACCCAGCAGTGGTGCCAGAATGCCCGTGCTGCTGCGCAGGGTGCTGTTAAACCCAGCGATCCGCGCATACTGTTTTTCTGGTACCATCAGAGTGGTTGAAGCTTGCATGGCGGGATTGTGAAAAACTGTGCCAATTGCCCGAATCAAGAGAAGTGCATAAATTTGCCAGAGCTGGGCGGATTCGTAGGCAAAGAGAAGAGCCAAAACGGCCGTTACCCCTGCAATCATTCCATCTGCTGCCATCAGAATTCGCTTCCGATTCCACCTGTCTACCAGCGTCCCGGCAATGGGCCCAATTAATATTGAAGGGACAAAAGTAACCAGGGTTGCTGTTGCCAGCACCGTCGCCGACCCTGTCGTTTTTGTCATATGCCAAATAATCGCAAATCGAACCAGACTGCTGCCCAAAAGCGAAATAGCCTGTCCGATCCAGATAGTTAAAAATGAAATGGGAATCGGTGTGAAATATTTGTTGTTAGCCGTTGCAGAATGAGTCATCATTACCTCCATTTAATTGATTAATGCCCATTCTGGCATCGCTCCGTGAACTCACCGTGATCTCACCGTATGCCAAAATATTTCATTTTTCTCATTCCCCTATTCGTCTTATTCGTCTATTCATCCCATTCGTGATTCAAAGTCAACTAATCCAATATGGTACAATCAAATCAAATGTCTACCTTATCCCTGTCCTTGCTGGGTCCATTTCAGGCATTGCTGGACAAACGGCCGTTACCAAAATTCCGCACCTTTCGGGTAAAAGCATTACTCATTTACTTGACAATGGAAGCCACCCAGCAACATCAACGAGATGCCTTGATGGCACTTTTGTGGCCTGAGGTGTCTCAAGAAGCTGCCCAGGTCAATCTGCGCCAAACGCTTTACCAGTTACGCAAAATTATTCCCGAACTCAATGAGAAATCTGGGGACGGAACTGCCCCTTTTTTATTGGTGGATCGGAAGGTGGTGGTGGTGAATACGGCCGTTTCCTTCCACATCGACGTCACCACATTTACCAGCTTGTTAGATAAAGTGTCCAAACACGACCATCCTAACCTGCTTACCTGTGATAGCTGTCAAGAAAAATTAACTCAAGCCGTTGCCTCATACCGGGGTGATTTTCTGGCCGATTTTTATCTGGCCGATTCTGCTAATTTTGCCGATTGGGCGCTGTCGTGGCGAGAAATGTTGCGCCGTCTGATGCTAGAAGCGTTAGACACGCTCACACGCATGAACAAGTTGCACAACGCATTTAGCGAAGCCGAAAAAAACGCCCGCCGTCAATTGGAAATCGACAATCTGTGCGAACCAGCACACCGGCAGCTCATGGAAATCTTGGCTCGCAGCGGCAACCGTTCAGCAGCAATCTCGCACTATCAAACTTGCTGCCAAATCTTGCAAAACGAACTGGGGACAGACCCTTCAGCCAAAACGCAGGCGCTAAACACAGCCATCCTGGCGGGTACACTAGATCAAGCAGCTACACCTTCGCACAAAGAACTTTCACAATATTTGCCCCAACACAATCTGCCTTTGCAGCCAACCCCTTTTATTGGTCGTGAGGCTGAACTTGCTGCCTTGACAGAGCTTCTCGATACACTTGATGTACGATTGATTACGATTGTCGGCTCCGGCGGGATGGGGAAAACGCGCCTTGCACTTGCGTTGGCAGAAAAATTTTTGCAATCAACATCCAACTTTGCCAACGGCATCTTTTTTGTGCCACTGGCAGGAATCGGGTCTGTGGCGCAC
>QQUD01000095.1 GCA_008501785.1 Chloroflexota bacterium | reverse complement strand
TGATACCGTTGCTCAGATAGTTTACCCAAACTTCTTCGATCCAGGGAGCATACCCTGAGGCTGTTGGCAGATCGAAAGGAACAATAATTTCTGCTTGATGCTGTTCAATCATGAGCAATAGACGAGACTTGGCCTCCAATATGCAGGCTGTCATCGGTATTGGTTTGTACGCAACATCTTCTCGCCGAATCCTGGCTAAGAGCAACAATTCATCAATAATGGTTTTCATTTTTTCACCATTATTTTTTATCATCGTCAAATAGTCTAATGTTTCGCCTTCGGGGAGCATGTCATTTTGTGAAGTAATGAGACTGCTAAATCCAATAATAATGCCAAGCGGTCCTTTTAAATCATGTGCGACTGTGCGAGAAAAGGCATCTAACTCATCATTGCTTACCTGCAACGCATGGTTTGTTTCTTCGAGTTGTTGATAGAGTTGGGCATTGACAATGCTGCTTGCTGCCTGGTTGGCCAACATTTGGGCAACTGTTATTTCTTGATCTGAAAAGGTGTATGTATGATGTTGTTTGATAATGCCAACGAGACCAACGACCTCTCCTCTTAATAACATAGGCAATATGAGTAAAGATCGAATGCCTGCCATTTTTAAATGGTTTTGTTCAGGGAATGACGTGTTTATCTGATCAATGGTTATTTGTTGGGCAAATCGATCGATAACAACCTGTTTGAATAATGGAAATGTATCAAGTGTATACGTTTTGTCTTTTGGATGATGTGTTTGCAGCTGGTAGGAACCCATTTTTGTAATTGTCTGGTTCTTGTGATCCCAGTTGAAAATGATACAGTCGTCTGCGTTGAGAAGATAGACCATTTCCCAGGCAAAGTTTTCCAATACATGGTTTAGATCTAAGCTGGATGTGACAGCACTCATGGCAGATTGTAGGGCGATCAGGGAACGATTTTGTTCGAGAATATGCGTTTCTGCTGGTGCTGATGATGATTGTTGTTGGGTGGTTGTTGGTTTAACTGGCCCTGATTCTTTTGGAAGGAGGCTTTGGGTTGTGTTGATTGTATTTGAATGGGGAGGGGTTTGGGCAGAACGGCCGTTTTCCTCTTGCTGATGGCTAATGCCAATAACACCCACAATGGTGCCTTCCTGCGTTGTGTAAGGATACTTTGTGGTTTTAAGAGCACATATTTCGCCCTGGGCCAACCAATGTGTCTCAAGTGTGAGGGGCTGCCCGCTTGTGATAACATGTCGGTCGGTTTCCCACCCTTCGAATCCAGCAGTTGTGCCAAAAAGGGCGGTTTCGTCTTTGCCAATGATGTCATCGAGTGATAAGCCAAGGAACCGGGTACCAGCTGTGTTCATGAACGTGAAACGGCCGTTTCTATCCTTGATAAACACAATGAGAGACGGGTGCTTAAGCAGGAGTTGAAACGGTACATCTAAATGATTGGGAAATTCATTCTTTGACACTGATAACATATTACTCGGATTGCTGACAGTTGGGTTTCAAAAGAAATCTTTATTTTCTGATTTTAGTTTATGTGACTGGATAGCTAAGGACAATGTGTTCTTTGTACTAAAAAATCATTGGATTCACCTGTTTGAAATCAACAGAATGAATAAGCTGTGTTAATGCAGCAATCAATAAGAATTGGTAATTTATCTTACATATCATACTTGATTTAGAACCAAACATTCAATCTTCGAGACATTAATGGATACTAATGGCTTTGAATGGGCAATGAAACAGTAAACATACTGCCTGATCCTAGCTTGCTTTTGACTGAAATGGTGCCACCGTGGTGTTGGACAAGCCTTTCAGATATTGCCAATCCTAACCCCACACCTTGCTGCTCAATTTTGTTTCGGTCAATTTGCTGAAAACGATTAAAAATATGCCTTACCTTGTCAGGTGCAATGCCGATGCCTTCATCACGAATTGATATAAAAAGGCACTTATTTGATTGTTTGGTGGTGATGGTGATACGGCCGTTTTTCTCACTAAACTTAATCGCATTCTCGATCAACCGTTCAAAAACATCTCGCATATAGCGTGAAATACCAAATACAGCGCAATGGCTGTCGACTTTTTGTAATATTTTGATATTTTGTTTTGCAGCCAATGGTTTAAGTTTGTTTACGGCCGCTTCAATTTCAACACTTACATTAAAATTAAAACCATAATCCGAAATATCCTTTTCCACCAGCTCATTTTCAAGACGAACAACCAACATTAAATCTTCGACCAGCTTGTTAAGGCGATTGACGCCATGATGCATTCCATTTAGAATCGTTTTCGAAACCACATCTCCTTCTTGTAGCATAGAGAGATAGCCTTGGATAAAAGTTAAAGGGGTGCGTAGCTCATGGTCAAAAATGTGTAGTAACTGTTGTTTGGTAGATTCAACTTCTTGTTCAGCAACAGCTTTGATATCTGCCGAACGTTGTAAACGCGATTCAACTGCAATTAGTAAATCTTCCGCAGAAAAAGGCTTTAGCAGGTAATGATCAGCCCCTAGTTTATAGCCAGCTCGTACATCCTTTTGTTCGCGCAGCGCAGACAAAAAGATGAAAGGGATCGATACCCACTCAGAATTATTTCTAACAGCTTCGTAAAATTCATACCCATCCATTTTCGGCATATTGATGTCAGATACAATCAAGTCTGGCACATGATGATTCATGGTATCAAGCGCCTGAATTGGGTTGACAGCAGTTAGCAAATTATACCCGGCAAGTTCCAAGACAATGCTGACACTCTCCAATATGGTGCGGTCATCATCAACAGCTAAGATTGTTGTTTGATCCATTGTACGATCCTTAAAATCAGTTAAAGTGGCAGCATGACCGTAAAAGTGCTGCCAACTTCATTTTCACTTTCAACGCTAATTTCGCCACCATGTGCTTCAACGATCCCTTTTGTGATTGCTAATCCTAAACCGGTCCCAACCGCCAATCTTTCATGCCCTGGGACGCGTCGATATCGATCAAAAATAAATGGCAGTTCTTCTGCTGGGATGCCATAACCAGTGTCTGTGACTTGTAAGCAAATTTTCTCCATTTGAACTTGCAGACTCACGCAGATATTGCCTTCCTTGGGTGTGTATTTCACTGCATTAGACAATAAATTGTGCATAACCCGTTCGATTTGGTGTTGATCACCAGTCAGGTTTACAGAAAGGGTCTCAGGTTCAAATTGCAGATGAATATTTTTTCTTGTCGCTTGCAGTCGAAGTGACTCAACCGTTGATTCAATCGTTGGAATCAGGTCAAATACTGTCTTATCTAGTGGAATGCCACCTTCAATTTGCAGCTTTTCCAGGTCAAGAATATTGTTGACAATATTGAGCAATGATTGTTGGCTGCTGGCAATAGTTTCGATTGAATGTGGTTTTTGTATCGGTAGATTTGGGAATTTGCGAATCATATCCACATAAATGCCAATACTAGTCAAAGGGGACTTCATATCATGCGTTAGTACAGCTAAAAAAGCGTCCTTCTCTTTCATCAAATCTTGAAGTGTATGGGTTCTTTCGGCAATGATCGACTCGAGATTGTCGAGATGGGATTGCATTTGACGTACATAAAGTCGAAATGAAAAGGAAGATAAAATGATTGGCATAAAAAAGATGGCGATACCTTTCCAGCCAAAAAGGCGCATTGCAGAGGATAATAAGCCGCCACCCAAGCTGGCAATGGCAATATTAATCACAGCGGCCCACAAGTTTTCTTGCCAATAATCTTTTAAATTTATGTCAACACCTTGTTCAAAGCGTAACACGCCAGCTAGAATAAATAAATTCAATTGATCATTGACAATTGCTGCAACCACCCAAGGGATAATAAGATCTGGAAATGATACCAATTCAAATTGATTTTGTATCGCAACAAAAACCCATCCAGCGATGAGCATGGATACGCTGAACATGCCTATGTTGAAACAAACAACCTGGATGCTGTCTTTCCAGATACGATACTTATTAATTTTTGCAAGCCAGATTCCAAAGCCAGAGGCAGCGCCCGCTAATGCAGCCCCAAATGGACCATAAATGGGAATTGTGGCCATCCCAATGGCACTCCCTACTTCATAAGCCTGCACATGTTCAAGGTTTGACGTTGAGGCAACCAGTTGAGAAATTGCTGCAAGTAGCAAAATAAACAGTAAGTCCAGTTTGTTTGGGAATGACGGAATTTGAATAGCGCTGTGATAAAGGATTGCAAATCCCAGGAGGCTAATAATAGGTAAATAAGCAGCTTTTAGCTGAGGTTTTAAAATGTGCATTCTAATTGATTAACACCAATAAATATATTTAATTAATACTTAAACGCTATTTCCAATACATAGTACCTACTATAACTTGCACCAAGACTGATCTCTATAAGATTATTCTCTTATAACACCTTTGACCCATAAAAAGACCTAGTGTTCCGACCAACAAGTATTGCCGGATAGCACATTGCGCCGGAACACTTAAACTGAAACCATTCGCAAACATTTTACCCGACAAAAGATGTTGGTTTCAGTACTAGTATTGCGCGGCATTCGTTCGTGTGCAAATATGGTTTGCGCGCAATACTAGGCACAATCGCCCAGGTCCTTTATAAAAAATGTGGAGGGAAACAAATATGTTATGGTGAATTAACAATAAGCGGTACAAATATCTCATGGGTTGGTGATGTGGTTGCCACGGGCATTGATGTTGCTGTTGCTGTTGGCAGTGGTGATGTGGTTGCCACGGGCATTGATGTTGCTGTTGCTGTTGGCAGTGGTGATGTGTTTCGCACGGGCATTGATGTTGGTGTTGCTGTTGGCAGTGGTGGTGGGGAAGGCGTCGGTTGATTGTCGTCAATCCAATCAGGGACAGGTATTTCTTCACTTTCGATTTCAATCCCTTCTACCCATTCATCATTTTCTTCTTCGACCCAACTGTAGCTGGTGCCACCCAGCCAGCCGTAGCCAGTGCTGCCCAGCCAGCCGTAACCGGTGCTGCCCAGCCAGCCATAGCCGGTGCCGCCCAGCCACCCATAACCGGTGCTGCCTAACCACCCATAACCTGTACCGCCTAACCAGCCGTAACCGGTGCTGCCCAGCCACCCATAGCCGGTACTGCCTAACCACCCATATCCCCCAGCCCAGGTGTAGCCATTGGCCCAACTCATATTGCCACTGTCAAATAATGGATCGGTGGTTTCGAGGGTGCTTCTGCCAATCCAGACCAAATTGTCGCTGCGGGATGCGCCGAGGGCAATCTTTGTTTCTTCTACTGAGTCTTCGATATAGTAAAGGTAAACTTCACCATCATCGCTTAACATGCGTCGGATGGGGCCTTGGTAGTGGTAGTTGAGGTCTGGGTTGTTGGCCGGGTCTGGATCGTCGCCGGATGTCCAGGGGTGCGCCAAATCTTGCTGAATGTCCATACCTTTGTTTGCAGTTTCGGTGTATGTGCCAAGCACGGCGTCGGGTGCCCAAATGCGGCCAGCACCTTGTTGGAAGGGGTTGTAGGCCAGGTCTGCGGTGTTGTTGGTCGTGGCAAATTTGGCAGAGGTCATCAGCCGGAATTTGACTTGATCAGGGGTAATGCCTGGGTTTGCTTCGAGAATGAGGGCGACGACGCCAGAGGTAACGGCCGTTGCCATACTCGTCCCATTCATGCGGAATAAATTCGCATCGACTGCATAGTCTGGATGCTCTTGCACCAGCTTCGCAGATTGCAAAATATCATTGGGATCGTTATACATAAACGAAACAATATTGCCGCCCGGTGCCACGACATCGGGTTTAATAAACCCGTCTAGCGTGGGGCCAGATGCACTCCAGAATGGAATCTCATCATCTGCCCAATAGCCAGGGGTGCGTTTCGTATCAACTGCGCCAACTGTGATAATGTAGGGATCGTTGCCAGGAACCATGATGCTTTCTGCATCTGGTCCACTGTTGCCAGCAGCAGCCACGACGACAATACCGGCCACCCATGCTTCCTCAACGGCGCGATCCAATGGGTCTACAAAGTAAGGCGTAGAAACACGACCGCTCAAACTCAGATTGATAACTTTCAAATTTAACGTGTCTTTGTTGTCAATAACGTATTGAATTCCTTCAATCACGTCTTCATAAGTGCCTTTGCCTTCGTCATCCAACACGCGCACGCTTAAGATTTCTGCACCAGGGGCAATCCCGAGATTGACACCTGTGTCGTAATCGGTGAAGTGGTTCCAGATCGTGCCTGCAATGTGGGACCCATGACCAAATGCATCCCGACTGTCGTCTTCATCGGTGAAGCAGTAGGTGCCGAACTGATTGCCGCCTTCCGGCCCACAAATTCCATCTTCGACAAAGTTGGCTTGCCCTAAAAATAGCTTTTCTACATCTGAACCAAGTACATCTTTGACGTCGTTTGAGAAGTAAATGCCGCTGTCGAGAACGGCAATGGCAACACCGTCCCCGGTAATAGGGCTGCCACTTTGCAAATAATCGTCGTGCAGTTGGTCGGCTCCAACTTCGATGCTAACTGGATTGAGAAATTCAAAGACCAGCGCATCTTCGGTGGCGGCTACGTCGGGAGAATTGTCCCAGGCATCTTGTAAAAGGCTGATGCCTGCCACATCTTTTGCGTCGGTGGGGAAAAAGATGCGTGATTCGTCGGCGGAGAGGGTCATGGTTTGGGAGATGTTGCCGAAGCGACGGCTGCTATAAAGCCGTTTGCCATCTGCGTCGAGAATGGTGTAACGGCCGTTTGCCTCACCAAGATGAACTTTCCCATACGAATCAACAATCGGATTACCTTTTAAATCACCATCTGTCTCATAACTCCACAAAATCGTGCCAGCCGTAATGTCAATCGCAAACAATTTTTTCTCGCGCAATGCCGCGTAAAGCTTTGTTCCGTCAGGCGAGAGCGCCGGGGAGGTTTCAAAGTTGCCCGAAACGCCTGGGTTGATGTTAAAACGAGTGGAACCATTTGCAGCAATGCCATAAATTCTGGGCTTTTTGGTTGTTATAAAAACGGTGCCGTCTTCTCCTAAAATTGGCTGGCTCACAATGTCGCCAGATAGTGATTTTGTGAATTTGCGGGACCCACTTGGCGTGACAGCAAAAAATTCACCATTTTTTTCAGCAACATAAATAGTGCCATCTTTTGCCAGCAAGGGAGAGAGCAAGAATCGTTCATCTTCGTCGCCAACAGAGTGGCTCCAAAGTTTTGTGCCTTGGGGGGTAACGGCCGTTAACTTACCAAATTTTGTCACAACATAAATCGTGCCGTCAGGTGCAACGGTTGGCGCTGACAAGGTGCGTTCAGCATCCTCATCCATTTTGGGAACACGGTAGGACCACAATTCCTCGCCAGTTGCGGCGTTGAGAGCAAATAAATTTCGTCTCTCATCAAGGGCATAAATCGTGTCATCTGTCCCGATGGCTGGGCTTGCTTTAAATTTTTTCGAGTTTGTAAAAATCCAGCGAACAGCGCCATGTGGTTCGATTGCAAAAACTTGTTCGTCTTCACCTGCTACAAAAATAGCGCCATCTTTGTCAACAACGGGTGTGGTTTTGAATGGGGAGCCTGATGGAAGTTTGAAATCAGCGCGGAGCGTGCCGTCTGCGTTGAGAATTGTAATCGTGCCATTTTCAGCAATGGCAAAAACGCCACCATCGTTCAGATTGACAGCGGGTGTTAATTGTGGGCTGCCAGATTTGTGAGAACCTAGATAACGCCGTTGGTTTGTTTCGTATCCATATTGGCTGGAGCAATCACCAGTTTCTGTCGCGCCATTTGAGCAATCTAGAACACTTTCGACACCGACTGGTTTGTTTTCGACAACATAGCGAATGCCAGGCGTTTGGGCCAACATGTGCAAATTGGCGGCGGGTATTGTGGCCCCAGCAGAATCAATTAGCCACAGTTCACTGGTGACGTTGCCACCGGCGTTGGTGATGGCAGAAACGGCCGTTTCCACATCAACCGCCGACACAATTACAGAAACTTCTCCAGTTGTGTTGGCTAAAAGCGTTGGCTCTACATAAACAGAATCGCTGTTGGTTTGGGTCGCATTGAAGCTGCTCATAGCCATCACCAGCAAAATGATTCCGAGCAGACTATAGAACCCTATTATGCGATTCATAAAAACGAATTTTCGCCTTAACATGTTTTAACTCCCGTTTACAGCGGCGGCCCACCGCCACAATTACAAAACTTGATGCTTCTATCATATTTACAATACCTGTTAAGCAACATTACAATCCTCTTAAGAGTTTCTTAAAAAGGGCGAATGGTCTATTTGGGAAAAGCAAATATTTTAAGAGAAACGGTTTCTAATTCGGTTTTTTCTTTATTTGAGGTTTAAGAAGTGGCAACATGAACATCAATTGTGGTTTCAACGGCAGTTCCTTCAGGCAGCCCCTGTCCGGCACACGATTTCTTAGCGCAAATCTCCCCCTCAATCTGATCGGCAGGATGGTTTAAACGCTGCAAGCCATAAAGCACGGGCAGCGCCAGCAAAGTAGCAATACCACCGGTAATATACCCCGTCGCAATCGAGCGCCTTTGCGCCAACGATCCCAACCCTGTTTGGCTAAGAATACTGCCACCATTGGCAATCATTGAATTAAAGGAAACGATAGTTGCGCGTTGTTCAGATGGAATGAGCTGATGCATAAAAGCTTGCTGCACAGGTCCCGCAGCACCCATTGCCATCGTGGTGATCAGCAGCAGTGGCAGCGCTACCCAAAATGATTGGGCCAGTCCCATTCCCACAATTGCGGCAGTTTGAACACCTGCCGCAACTATCAACAGGGTTGTACGCTTGCCCTGCCGATGTGAAAACCATTCAACAACGGTATTGCCCACAATTGTGGAAAGCGCAATCAACGCTGTTACCACACCAGCTATCCAAACCGCTTCGGTGCCGAGAAGTTCTTGAAAATAAGGAGGCCATGCATAAAAGCCCCACGCCATAAAACCAGATTGGACAAATGAGACGATAATCAACAGGCGAATCGGACGTTTTTGCCAGCCATAAGTCAAGCTAGCTTGTGTTATCTTTTTCATTTCTGAAGGCAGCGATTGCCAGGTGAGGGCGTGCTTTGTGTATCCAATATCATGCATAAGTACATAAGCAACCCCAAAAACAATAGCCAATAACACAGCACGACCAATAAACGGAACGGATAAATCCCAATCACCGAGAATGCCCCCAACAACAGTTCCTACCAGCATGGCAGCCCCTGTAATCATGGAACCACGCGCAAAGATTTGGTCGAGCTGTCCTTCGTAGCCGGTGG
>QQUD01001082.1 GCA_008501785.1 Chloroflexota bacterium | reverse complement strand
CCAAAATTTCCGAGGAAAACTTTCCAGAATTACTTCAACATTGGAGAGAGAAGATAGTGTGTTTAAGATGGTTACAGGGCTAGCGGATAGCAACTGTATTTCGTTTGAATCCTATAATTCTCCAGGATACTTTTTTAGACATAGTAATTTTCATATATATTTGGAGATGCCAGATGGGACACAATTATTTAAAGAAGATGCTACATTTTGTAAACAGCTTGGATTGGCAAATCCAAATTGGACATCGTTTGAATCTTATAATTATTCTGGATATTTTTTACGCCACTATAATTTTGACTTAGAACTTTCTACAGGGAATTCTGATGTATTCAAACAGGATGCTACCTTTAAAATCACCATGCCATTAACACAATTGCCAGTCGTTGAACGCGGCATACTTGGTGATGGATGGGCTGACATTGTCATTGGTCAACCTGATTTCACTCAAATTACCCCAAATGAGGTCGTGGGCAATAAATTGTTTAATCCTGGAGGAATTGCCGTTGATCGCACAGTTCAACCCAATCGCGTTTATGTTTATGATGCTGGCAATAACAGAGTGTTAGGTTTGACGCATCTTGGCATTTGTGAAGCAGGTGCTAATGTGGAACAACACTGTACCTCCGATTCCGATTGTTCTGGATCGATCTGTCAAATCCAAAACAATAGACATGCTGATATTGTATTAGGGCAACCAACATTTAATTCTTCTGCTTGTAATGGGGACAGCGGAGTCCAAGGATACCCAGATATCCCTTCAGGAAGTGCAGATTCGCTTTGTGGAACGTTACAAACAGCTATTAGCACCCTTGAGAGTGGGTCAATGGCAACGATGGCAATAGACTCAAATGGCAACCTTTATATCACTGATTTACTTAACCATCGGGTGTTACGTTACGACACCCCTTTTGACAGTGATACAGTGGCTGATTATGTTTGGGGCCAATCTGATTTTACTAATAGTTCTTGCAATAATAAGAACCAACCAGATAATAAAAGCCTGTGTCTTGCACCTCTCCCTGGTTCTGGAGCCATTAAATCAGGAGTTGCCATAGATTTGGAAGGTAATCTTTGGGTGGCTGACACCCGCAATAACAGAGTGCTTCGTTTTCCCTTTGACACGGCTTCGGGCATCCAGAAACAGGAGGCCAACCTTGTTTTAGGACAACCTGACTTTTCAAATACAACTTCAGGAAACGCCCTCTCTCAAATGAATAGCCCAGCTTCAGTTCGGGTTGATCACAATGGAACCGTTTATGTTGCTGATGGAGTTAATGGATCAAGATCTGAAGGGCGCGTCTTGGTTTTTGAATCCCCATTTTCAAATGGGATGTCTGCAAGTGGCACAATAGGATCAGGATTAGGAGAACCAACAGGTTTGGAGATAGATCCTAATGGTGGACTCTGGGTGAACGATTCTGACAATCAAAGGCTGCTGCATTTTTTGAATGGGGTATTACAAGATACCGTATCTCTTGCTCCAGGTTGGGGCGGTTTAGGTATTGATCGTGATGGTAATGTCATGCTGACTGGATGGGAATCACAACAGGTACTGGTATATTCAAGTCCTACATATATCCAGGGAGCAACATTTCTCCAAGCTGATGAATATGGTTTTTTCAATCAGACTGGGCCTCGTGGTCTTCATGAGGGTTTGGGGCTTGAAATTGCTGCCGGACAATTAATATATGGTGATAGCTCTCGATTATTATTTTGGAATAATCCCTGGGATCTTGTAACCTTTCAAGCTGCAGATGGCGTTATCGGAGAACCTGATTTTCAAAGTTGGCATAGGTGGGGTGTTGGTTTCCACAGAATGCGTGCAGATGATCAAGGACGACTTTGGATTATTAGAGGCAACTGGATTGAGTCTAAAATTGAAGCATACGAATTGCCATTACAAACTGGTGCAGAACCGATTATCACAATTACATCTCCGATTTCACTACAAGGCGGAGGCGAATTCAGTTGGATGCCAACGCTTAACCTTGGAGGGATTGCTGTACAACCCGGGTGTGATTGCCTTTGGTTATCAGATAGCGATAGTAACAGGGTGTTTCGAATTATGAATGCCAGTTCTGAGCAAAGGGTTGTGGATATCGTTCTTGGTCAAACAGATGCCACTGGTATTCACTGCAACCATGGGCGAGATTCAGATAATAGCTATACTCCTCCAAGCTATCCAACACAAGATTCGCTGTGTCATCCTGGGGGACTTGCCTTTGATACCCATGGGAATTTATTTGTTTCAGATCATAGCTTAGAGGTCGCAGGTAACAGGCGGCTGTTAGAGTTCGATGCGGAAATTATCCCAGAAGCTCCTATTTCTGCAGTCTTTGGCATTCCAGCTACAAGGGTGTTTGGCCGAAATGGTGATTTTACAGAACCGAACTGCCTGCCTGAAGATCCAATATGCATGAGTTGGGAACCAGCTTTTGATTCACAAGGTCGTATGATTGTTGGCTTCAATGGTTATTCTGGGCTTCGTTTTCCTCAAATATTTCAAGACCCGCTGGTAAATTCTTTACCAACCGCTGCATTAAATGACTTTTATTCTCAACCAATTTCGACCCGATTTGACCAATTTGATAATCTTTATATGCTAGACCTTACACGTCACCGGATATTGATTTATCGTGACCAGCATGTACAAACGTATTCTTTAACAGGTACTATCGAAACTATGGAAGGTACACCAATTTCGGGGGTACAAGTAGAAACCTCTGGATTTGCTTCTAATAGCATATCTAATGAATTGGGTGTTTTCGAACTTACTGGTCTTATTACCGACACATACACCTTATCTCCAAGTAAAAATAACTGCACGTTTATACCACTTAATTTAGCGGTTGATGTTCCGGTAGTTTCTGGAGATATAGACTTTGTAGCAAACTGTACGCCATCTTTGTACTTACCAATGATACAAAAGGATTGAAACGTTTCTTACCTTACGCCATAAACTGCCACCGCGCATCATAAAGTCGAAGGTTTTATGTTGTAGCAAAAGCATTTGTTATTGTTAGTTAGGCTAGTAGGGTAAGGTTTTGGTCACAAGTCAGCCAACATCGCTTCCACCTGACCGCGAGATCGGTCTTTTTTGGAATTATTTGGTGAATAACCGAGTTGTTAGTTCACCATCGCGGCAGGTGAAACAGGCGTTGGGCGGCTTAATAGAGAACCACGAGCAAATGAAACTTATCATCATTTATGGACCGGAAGCAACCGGAAAACTAACGATCGCGAAAAAGCTTTCCAAAGCGACTGGCTTCCGCTTGTTTCATAACCACGTTAGCGTGGATGTCGCCAAAACATTCTTTGATTTCGGCATGGCCGAATTTGGTGAGCTTGTCTGGGATGTGCGCATCCTGGCACTGGAGCATGCAGCCAGAGGGAATATCCCCGGCGTGATCTTCACCTGGGCTTATTCGCATCCTGATTTTCAGCCATATTTGAATAGGCTCAGGGAATTGTGTGCCAAGCATAATATTGAAATTTCGTATGTGCATGTTTCTTGCTCGATAAACGAACTAAAGAAACGCGTTCTGCAAAGTGATCGGAAAGCTGTTGGGAAAATCAATACGGTTGAAGCCTTGGAGCGACAATTGGAGCACAAGAATCATCAAGTTATTCCTGATACCGATTCTTTGATCATTGATAATACAGCGCTATCTCCACAAGATGCCGCAAAGCATATATTAGAGCATCTCAAAATTTAGGAATCAAAACGGCGCGGAAATGCAAGCTTTGGTTATCATCAAATGGTGCTGAACCTCTTAATAATGGAAAAGACACCGAACAACATTAGAGTGTAAAGGCTGAGAAGAAAGGCGTACGGATTGACAAGTGTCACGTGACTAATTACAATTCGGTGTATGATTAAGTCTTTCGCAGACCGACGCACACAGGCACTGTATGTCACAGGCAAAGTAAAGAGGTTTCCGCCTGACATTGCTAGAAGAGCCGCTCGGAAACTGGAGTATGTTGATTTAGCTGCAAAGCTAGATGATTTGAAAACTCCTCCAGGCAATCGACTTCATGCGCTTAAAGGTAACCGAAAGGGGCAATATTCAATCTCTATCAATGACCAATGGCGCATTTGTTTTCGGTTTGTTGACGGTGATGCCTACGATGTTGAAGTATGCGACTATCATTAAGGCAAGGTTTGAAATATGAGCATCCCTAACACGATTCGTATGAAACGTAGACCTACCCATCCAGGCGAAATGTTACGTGAAGATTTCTTGCCAGACTATGGTCTTACTACTTCGAGTCTAGCTAAAGCTATAGGCGTTTCACGCCAATCAATTAATGAACTCTTGCGGGAACGTCGGCGGGTTAGTCCTGAAATGGCACTTCGGCTGGCGCGACTATTTGGGAATTCACCAGAGTTCTGGTTAAACGCGCAACGGGCCATAGATTTGTGGGTAGCCGCGCAAACAATTCAGGATGAAGTGGCACATATCACACCACTTGTAACTGCCTAAAACTATAAACTGCCATATACGTTGCAACAAAGGCATTGGTTATTGTTGGTTAGGCTGGGTGGGCTAGGTTTTGGTCAAAAGCCGCCCAACAGGGCTTGGTGCGACCTGAAAAGTCGCTTGTTTAGCTGTTGAAACGCCTCCAAAAGAGGCGGATTCAACCCGATATTCTGCTATCAGTACCCTACCGACACATGCGTTGCGAGTAATCGCAGGGTGTGAAGCTGTCGAGACAATGCGCCGCTATCTACCAGCAGGAAAGCGGATAGAGGGCTAGGGTCGAGTGGTATGGTTAATGTATATGAACCAGTTTAAGCGTCGTGAGTTAGAACAGGTGAAACCTGCTGAAGCACCTGGACCAAAATGGTAAGCGGTCAAGCGTGGGTACTCAAGCGATACCCACCGCAGATGTTGTGCCGTCGGCGTAGGAGTTGGAACCTAACCCACTCAGGTAAGCAAGCGGAACAGGGTAAGCCCAATACCTTCCCTTTTGGGTAGGACGGTCGCAAGACCAACCGATGAGGTAGTGGGTAAAGGATGTTGGAAAAAGCAAAGGCTATGTTGTAATGGCATGGATTGTTTATGCAATCCCAGATTGCTAGTTGCCGCACCTGAAAAGGGGCAGACTTCCAGCAGGTCTTTCATCACAAGAGCGTTTGACAAATCGTTGCAGGTAGGAAAGCAGATGGCGGTAATGAAACAACTGGCGATGGCGATGCCAACCATCAAATCGCATTCATTAACTGGTGCGCCTACCCTTGTCGCGGACGGTTGGCATGATATAGAGTGGCACAAAGTCACCCGCAACAATCGCAGCTAACGGCCATGCCAAATGCACTGCCAGCTTGTCCACGTTGAGGTCAACGCATGCATTTGACACAGCTACTGAAACTAGCGAAGCGCCGCTGGCAACCGCCATGACATGCCTGTTTTTGACCCAATATCTGCCAGCCAGCTTGCTTTTATGAGGCACGCTTGTTTTGGGTTGCTTCTCATTTGTGAACCGGTATTTTGAACCGGTATTTTATGTAACAATTGACTCGTTTTTGATTGACCTTTCCTCAGTAAACCTGTTACAATCGCTGAAAATTCGTGACTGGTGGCGATTGTGCAAACTATTTTTTACAGCTTAAATTCCATATAGACACTTTGCTCCAGTCCGACTTAGTCCAACACGGTTTATGCGGCGGCTTACGCCTTGGTTTTTGAAGGTCGCTTTTGTCCACGCCGCATGAATCCTAAATCGTTGAGCAACTTGTTGAAGTTTTGGTTAGCAGGAGGCGTATTTCGTATCAGAATCATTCGCGTTACAAGGGGAAAACGGCCGTTACAAACAATTGTCGCGTTTACGGAAACAATCTTCCGGTGGGCAAGTGTATATCATGCTTGAAAACAACTATTACACCAAATATGACCAATGGAACTTGGCATTAGCCAAACACTTTTACAACGAATCGCAAGCGGGAAAGCCGGTTTACTTGCAGGTTGATGATGAGGTGTTACGCTGCATTGCACCAGAATTAGGTATCCCTCAAGATGATGGGCGCGCTGCTTTTGTGGCTGCTGTGCGGTATCGTTCACGACTGAACGACGATCCGTTTTTTAGGTTTTTTCGGTATGGATATTGGGAAAGAACCGAACTCAAAGCTGATCCCACAACGCCTCCCCCATTTATCGCGTTTCTCGGCTTTTGTGTGCTGGCGGCTTTTGATATGGCAAGCGATGAAAACATATCGCGGTCAAATTATTATGTACGTTTACAAGATTTGCTAGGAGTTAAACGCCCTAAAAAATTTGACGATGTTGGTGAGTTATGGGAACGATTGAATCAGTGGTTGGATAAAGATTTGGAACAAAAGCATGGCAAGGCAACCGCTAGTTATGTCAATCATCGTCACGTTGGTTATCCCATTTCCCAAGCTCTTTTGAGAACGGCTGATCGCCAAAAACTACCTGACTTTTTTCTTTCATGCGATCTTGAACCTGATGAAGATTGGGTTACTCCTGAACAGTTCAAGAATGAATTGTTGCTGGAGGTAGCTAAATACACATGGCCTTTTACCAATCGAGTGAAGCGTGTTTTTGACAAGAAAAACAAAGATGCAATGACTTTGATTGCTCAAATGGTTTACGCTGAATATGAAGGATGGGACGGCCGTTCCACAGAAGAAATTCGTTCTGGCATACAACCCATCGAGCCAATGACACTGCATCTTGAACTGAATTACGACGATTTTGAATGCACACTTTACCCCCGCGCCCAAAGTCGAAACGGCCGTCAGTTCCCCGAAGGAACTTACCAATATCAACCCCCACGATCTATCAAGTTAGAACACGATCCAACACTATTGGACTGGTTTGCAGCAATGCCAGACACACCCTTTTTACAACACCTGTTTGCAGAGAAGATCATCCAATTGCACAAGGGAAAACAATATCGGCAACAATTCACTCCCGCTCCAATAATGCTATTTCGTGAAGACCAAGATGGCGAATTGGGCGGGCATGTTCATTATTCAGGACGGCCGATTTTGCGCGAAACATATCATCTTCTTTGCCACAATCGGTTGCGTACACAGGTGGCAGACTATCTCAAGCAAAATGGCAACTATGATGAGGTTTTAACCAGCGACAATCCTATTTATGCAAATTGGGTTTGTTTTCGAGATGTGCAGATCGCACGCCGCGACGAAAATGTGATTGAGGACTTACTGCCTCTCGTTCCCAAGCAGACAGGATTGTCCTTATATCGTAAAGGGGGATTACGCTTGGGGCGGAACAAATATCTGCGCGGCGGCGAACCGCATGTGGAAATTGTCGCCGATCATGACCATGAAACCACCATTTATATTGACGATGCATCTTACACAACATTTTCAACAGAAACTTTGTCGCTTGATTTGAAGGAGATGGGCTGGGACGACGGTTCGCATACGATTAGCGTGGGGGAAAACGGCCGTTTCCACACCTTCCACATCATCCCATCCGGCACAAATCAAAGGCCATTTTCCTTACTCGGCCACCACATCAAACATGAAGACCCGCATTATCAACCCCAATCGCTTCAATTAAGCAGCATTCCATCACCAGAAAAATACGAGCCTCATCATTTGTACATTACTGGCGCGCAAATCAAGGGCAGCACAGATGATTTATCCATTCCCATTGTTCATCCGGTACGCATTCCTTATGGCCGTCCGCGTTGCATTATTCTAGGCAGGCGAGTGGGAGATGTTTTGGAAACCCGCTTGCCGCACGGGTATCCCGATTGGAAAGTTAAACAATTAGGCTGGTCAAACGGCATTTATGTCACTGTTCGGTTCAAACCGCAATGGATTATTCGGATTAAGGGCAACCAGAAAACATTAACGGCCGTTACCATGCCAGAACCCCCAATCATCCCCAACAACATAACAGGCGATAAAGAAAAATGGGTGCAATGGGCTAGAAAAAACCTATGCCGAAAACGCAAACAGCACAAAGAGATTTGGGATAGTTACCGGCAAGTAGCGGAGGATTTACGGTGAACGGGAATCTGCTCTTGCTTTATTTGAGCGAATTGGGAAGCGGTCGTTGGACAAAATTCACCGATGCCCTCAAAATCCTATCCACCGCATGGAAACCCTCCACCCATGCACGCCATTTGCAAATGTTAGCCCATGTTGAATTTGATTTTCTGAGGGACCCCATACGCTGGTCAGTTGCGCCGCCAACGCTGGCATGGCTTCCACGCCATGATAGTAGCCATCGCGCCGTATTGTGCGGACAACGCACCGAGCCATTATTGGCAAAACTGCAACAATCGGCTGCTGATTTAGCCTGTCAGATTAAGGTCACGCCACAAGAAAACAATCCCGATGCCATTTTTATTATTGCCAAAGAAAGTTACCAATTAGATGCCATTGCCGATCAAATAGGGATTGGCAGCGAACCAAAATCGGCCGCTCGTATTGCCCAATGTTTGCCCCATTTAGACAATTATTTGCCGCTTTGTCCGCTAAAAGCCGAACCGCACGGATATGGCATAAAGCAATTTGACCTGACGAGCAAACGATGGGCTAAGGTTGACCATACCAGTGAAACCGGATTATTTGAGTATGATTGTGTCGAGGGACGACAATATCGCCTTAAAATCAATGGAGAATGTCGCCAACTGCCGCGCAATACGGCCGTTTACGCCCTCATGCACCATCATCATCTACCCATTTTGGGATATGACGCTGAATCACGCGAGATGATTGTCCCTACCTACGCCAATTTACCGGCTATATTTGCCCGCACGGCTGTTCTGTGTTCGGGTTTGTTGCCGCAATATGATTATGCCAACAAGCAACGTCGGTATCAGGAAGTGTCAACGGCCGTTGCTTACAGCATCTTCACCAAACTCAAACACGAGGCACAATTCAGATGAACGATCCCTACCGCGTATTTGAAACATTAAGAGACCATTACCTCATGTACATCGAAAGCCGTTTTGCTTTGCGCCATGAAAAATTACGTCAGGAACGGCACGATTTACTCAACCAAGACACCCATCTTTACCGCGAACCGCATATCGAATTTGTGCCACCCTACCAATCGTCAGACAAAAAATTAGCGCAAGCGGCAACCGAAATAGATGGATTGCCCGATGAACTCGGTGATTTTGCCGCGCATGGGCTGTTTGCTCAACGCTACTCGCTACACCAGCATCAATACGATGCGATTAAGGCCGCGCAAAATAAACATGTTGTCATCACCGCCGGAACGGGGTCAGGCAAGACAGAAGC
>QQUD01000582.1 GCA_008501785.1 Chloroflexota bacterium | reverse complement strand
TTTCTCGGGTCTTCTCGAATAAGGTCGAATACTGGTATGATGACCTGTTGAATCACGATGAGAGCCGCATAAGCAGCACTCGTGCCAACCAGCAAATGAATGGCCAATCGGTACAGGGGATTATCCCCCAACAAATAGCTGAAAATCAACAATGTCAATATAAATCCAATGATCAGACCAATAAACTCATTCATACATTTGTTGTCATTTTGACCGGTTTACTAGTGGTGAAATGACACCATAAGTGATCATGCCGATCAGCAAAAGAATCACAATTAGCAATTGTGCAAATGTTTGTGCATTTAACTGTTTTTGTAATTGCGGATTGAGAGGGCCACCATTAACGAGTTGGTCGAAAACGGCCGTGCCTGGCGTACCAGAAATCACCCCAGCCAACTGCCCAGAAGCCTGATAAGGCAACGTCACAGGAGTTAAACTTTGAGTGACCCCCACAACCAACGGTAATCCTGAAGGTTGAGCCACCTGCTCTACCCAATAAACAAAACTATCACGATGCCCCGTTAGCAATATGACAAGCTGCACGTCCGAAAAGGACGCTTGAATCCTGTCATCTTGTGGCCAACCAGGAATACTGCTGCAAGAATCAGGATTTTGATCGAGACAGTCACCCAACTCTCGTAATCCAACAGCCTCTCCTGGTAGGTAGCCTAAATTTATCCCTTCCCCGGCAGCAGTTATCGCTGTTTCAGCCAGGGCTGTTCCCGTTGTATATTGGCTAATGGTGAAAATCGGGCTGCCATTTTCTGCAAGCTGCTGCAAAACCAAATTTGCCTGAGGCGATAGCTCTCCAGCCATTCCAGGGGAATACTCAAATGCAACTAAAACAGGTTGCCCTGCCACATTATCAATTGCCTCAAGACTGGCAGTTACTTCGGGCAAACTATCTTGCGCATTGATAAATGATTCTGGAATAAGCAATCCAGCAACCACCGCCCCCAACAACAACAGCGCCAGTAAAATTCGTAGCCAGGCCGGTGCTGCCAGCCGCTTCCTGTCTGCAACTTCAGCAGTCGTCACATGACTTTTTTCTTGAACCAACTGCCGTATCAACTCCATTTGTTGCTGTTGTTCAGTCGTAATCGTAAATGGAAGCGCTTCTTGTTGGGGCAAAACAGATGTCATCGCAGGTTCAATACCGACAACACCGCGCAAACCAGCTAACGGTCCTGTTTTCTGCAGCGGAAGCTCTTCTTCCTGTACAGGAGCTGGTTCATCCATAAAAGATAAATCTTCTGATTTAGAATCATCAGGCTTTAAGTCTTGCAACCAGTCCGGAATTGTCCCCGCCACAATCTCTTCTTGGGATACTGATGGAATTTCGTCAGGCAATGAATCTGAACCATCAAATTCAAACGAATCTTCATCAAATTCAAACGAATCTTCTGCCAACGGGAGATGCTCATCAAAAATTTTATCTTGCGGTGGGTCTAGTTGTGGCTCATCAACAAGGTCGCTTTCAGCTTCAGCTTCAGACTCACGTGAAAATTCGCTCTCTATTTGTTGTGAACCAGATTCCGGTTCAAGTTTATCTAACCAGCTTGGTAATCCTTCGCTGGGCACCTCATCGGGCTTGTCAGATGCTATTTCATTTGCCTCACCTGAGTCCAGGTCTGGTAACCAATCAGGTAGTTCCTCCCGAAGTTGCGATTCAGATGCGAGGAAGGATTCTGTATCTGACCAGTCATCTGCCTCACCTTCACCTTCTGGGGAAACGGAGTCGTCAACTGCTGGTTCTGGTTCAAAATCTTCAAATTCATCTATCGATTCTTCCGCAGATTGCAATGTGTTTGTGTCCAACGAAGCCAGATCAGACAGCCAATCAAAACCATCTGTGATTGTTGAATCAGCTTTTAGCTCTTCGGGAACATTTAGATCTTCTTCTTTAACATCAGGGAGATTCAAGCCCCCTGTTTGCATAAGCCAATCTAATTCTGATTGAGCCGCAAACTCCTCTTTTTCAAAAAGATTATCAAGTGCTTCAGTTGGATCTTCCTTCTCTTGTGAGATAAAAGAATCGCCCGATGACGCTGCCCCGGCTAACCAATCTGGCAAATCTGAATCATCTGTTGATTCAACTTGAAAAAGTTCTGCAAAATCGGTGGGGATATGTTCTGCGTCGCCAATAAGCGTTTGGGCTATTTCATCTGCAATCCCTGCCGATGTGTCAAGCGGGGGATCCCCTTCGGGTTCTGGTGTCTCAACTTCTTCCAGCAGCCAATCTGGTGCATCAGACAAATCTTCAAGAGAGCCAGTTCCCTTGCTTTCGCTTTCCGAAACTTGATCAAGCTCCGAGAGCCAATCGTCAACATCATCTAGTCGTTGCGCTGGAGATTCTTCTTCACCACTGAAGGGATCAGAAAGCCAATCTGTTAACCCGCCACGTTCAGCAGCCGGTTGGTCTTTTGGCTCCTCTTCAGATGCAAACGGGTCTGACAGCCAATCAGTCAGCCCACCTTCATCATTGCTCTTTTCGGGTGGAGGTTCATCTTCACCAGCAAAAGGATCAGAGAGCCAATCGGTCAATCCTCCAGATGATTCTGCAGCATCTCCAGGTTGTTCGACAGATGTCTCTTCTTCGCTTGGAAAAGAGTCAGAGAGCCAATCTGTGAATCCATTATCCTCAACGGCTTCTTCTTCGGAAACGGGTTCATCTGGCATGGATAGCAGCTCTGTCAACCCTGATATATCGGAGGTTTGATTCCCTTCCGAAGATGTGGAATCAAAACCATCTTCAGTAATAGCTGCTAACCATTCCGGCATGCCATATTCTTCTTCATCCGGTTCATCGTCAGCTACTTCTGGTTCGTCATTCAGTGCATCTGATGATAATTTACCTGTGTCGGAAATTTGGCTGGCCTCAGATAGCCAATCTGGTAAATTGGCCCCAGACAACTCAATCGGTGCCTCCTCAGAAGCATCTTCTTCTGCTTTGCTTACCAGATCAAGATAAAGTTCTGTTGAAATTTCTTCGGGCGTTGCAATGATTGGGTTTGAATCGGAATCGTCTATTAACCAGTCTGGAAGATCATCTGTTCCTTTTTTCTCTGAGGTAATGTCTTCAAGTTTTTCGGGCTTGACAAGGTCTTTTGTATCGTCAACTGATTTTTGCAACCATTCGGGTAAATCCTCGGGTTCTTCTTCCCCTTCATCTACCGTTTTGTTCTTTTTTGTATCGCCGGTACGCAGCCATTCGGGTAGCAAGGAGGGGTCGAGTTCTCCAGTCTCTCCAGGACGTCGAGCCGGTAGGGTGAATGCCGCTCCACGACCGCCAGGTTTTTCTGGCTTATCTTCATCAAGGGGGACGGTTGCATCTTTATAAAGGCGTGTGCCGCAGTTGTCGCAGAAAATGCGGTCATGCGGGTTTGCAGACTCGCAGTTTGGGCAAATCATATGGGTGCTGGGTGGTAGTTTTGCCCCACAGTTGCTACAAAACTTGCTGCCAGGTGGATTGCTGGCATTACATTCGCGACAGGTGATTTGGTGACTCATTTGTTATACGGCCGTTCCATTCCTAACAGTAAACGAATTGATAACGTAATTGTGCCCAGGGCAATGCCTAAAAGGATGCCACGCATACCTGCCGTAACAACAACTTCTTCCAATAAGCGGCGAAATTGTTCCACGATATCACGGACTGGTGCTGGTACCAACGTTAATACTGTTAAAACATTTGCTAACAATACAAGCATTGCTGTTAAAAGAAATAGAAAGGCATATCCATTTCGACGGTTTCGCAGCATTTGGAAACCGGTAATTAGCAAAACAAATGCCAGCAATGCAGTTAATGCAGACTCTAGCGGGGCCTGTACCCATTTGAAAATTGTGTTAACGCCATTTTCAGTGATGGCGATACTTGGTGAATCGGTTATTGCCAGCGCAAAAACAGCCAGCATACTCAAAATTAAAACGCCACTGTACAAATTTCGCTCTTTAAACAGGCGACGACTGTGAACATTAAATAGATTTAAAATGCCTAACAATAGTGCAGCAGCGGCAATAAAACTGGCCCAATTGAGTACAATTCGGTTAACTTCTGGCAGCGGAACTACAAGTCCCAACAAAGTCAGGATACCCAAGAAAACTGCAATTAATACCGGAACGCCTCGCTTAATTACCATAATTATTTATGTAAACATTTCAATGATGGCTAATGCAATAATCGCCAACACAATCACCCATCGCAAAATATCTTGTAGCTGTACGCTGGCTAATTGAACTGGTTTTGATTCCAAATAAGCACCTGCTACCAGCAGTTCTTCACCGATCAGGATATTGTCGGTAACGGCCGTTGCTACTGCCAATGCAATGGGATTGTTCGAACCAATCACTTGCTCAACCTGCTTGCGGGTGCCAGCTTCTGCCATAATGGCAACCTCTTCATTAAACCGGCCTGCTAACACATTGCTGGCAATTTTATTTTGAAAAATTTCTGTAGCAACGCCACCTGCATACGCCATCGAATCTGATTCAGATGCGACAAAAACAGCTTGATGGGTATCGAACTCATCGATCCGATCTGCATTTTCATAGGCGGCGCGGATTTGGGTTTGGGCTAGGGGCAATAAAGTGCCTTCGCCTACCGTGACCAGTGGCGGGGTGCCATTCGCGCACCCTTCTTTTGCCAAAGAATTGACAATTTGGGTGGCGGCAATGCTGGTGGCTGAATCAGGGCCAATCAACCCGGCTTGCCCAATCGAGATATGCAGCTTGCTACCTGTTTCAATGGCTTGTGCAACTTGTTGTTTGAGTGAGGAGTAGCCGGATAACGGCCGTAATACCAACTGCGTCCGTCCTGCACGAATACGCTGCCGCAGCAGCAGCAGCATTAAAACAACAATGACAACGATAGCAAGGGTAATTTGCAATTCCATTATTATCCTTGTGATTCCAGTTGTTCAATCAACATCTGGACTGCAGACGGTTCTTCTAGCAGCCGTGCAAATTGGTGAATAGGTTGCGATGGCATTAATAATGACAGAGCGGGTTGTGCGATCCAGAGGAGTTGGCTGCTCAGGAAGGTAATCGGATGTCCTGCTTCCAGGGCGACTAATGCTGGTAAACGTAAACCATAACGGTTAACTGCTTTTACGACCTTTTTAATAAGCTGTGCCTGCTCCAGTGTTTCCTGGTTTGTCACGCTATAAGCACCTGATTTCCGATTTCTGGCATTATTTTTGCCGAGTACAGTACGATTTAACTTTACGTAAGATCGAATTATGCGGGAGTATAGCACGTTTGCATAAGGGTGTAAAGTTGGTCCGTGTTATAATCAGCCTCCTGTGAAAATAGCGAGTCAGCTAGTTAGCTAGTCAGCTAGTCAGCCAAAAGGACGCCTTGCTGAAATGCTGAAATGCTGAAATGCTGAAATGCTCGATTTTCATTCGCGATAGCGTATCATACTCATGAAATTTCCAGAGAATTGGCATCGAAGCGGAGGAAATATGCACATCAAAGTAATCATCAACCCAATGGCGAATAACGGCCGTTCTCGTGCCCTCATTCCCCAAATCACCCAATGGGGTGCATCACTTGGCGACTTCTCTGTCGTCACGACAACCGAGCGTGGTCATGCGCAGCAGTTGGCGCGTGAAGCGGCATTGGCAGGGTTTGATTTAGTTGTTGCGGCCGGGGGAGATGGCACCGTTCATGAGGTGGTAAATGGCTTGTTTGCAGCAAATCAGCCCAACGCCAAACTGGGTATCATTCCCCTTGGTTCAGGTAACGATTTGGCATTTGCATTAGGCATTCCGATGGACCCAGAAACGGCCGTTTCCCACCTCACCATCGGCCAACCTCGCGCTATCGACCTAGCCCGTATTGAAGATGAAAACGGCCGTTCTTGCGTTGTAGACAACAATGTCGGCATTGGCTTTGATGCGATGGTTGTGGTGCGTACCGAAGCCATGCAGCGTATCCAAGGATTTTTGAAATATTTGACGGCCGTTTTGCAATGCATCGCCTTCTATTATGACACGCCGTATTTGGAAATGCGCTTTGACGACGAGCAAGTAGCGCAAGAAACGTTGTTTTTAGCATTTGGCATTGGGTTTCGCGGCGGTGGTGGCTTTTTACTTACGCCAGATGCTCGCCTGGATGACAACTTGATCGATACTTGTTTAGTGAATCCTGTTAACCGATTGACAATGCTAAACATGTTGGGCAAAGCCATCAAAGGCACACACACAACCTCTCGCCATGTAACAATGCGCAAAAATAAGCAAATTATCGTAAAATCAGAGTCGCCAATGCCCATTCATGTAGATGGCGAATTGTTTGCATATCCAAAAGATAATGTGCGGCAGGTGACGATTACCAGTCTGCCGTCAGCAATTGAGGTGATAGCCTAAATGCGACCACTCACACAAGCTTTACACGACCATGAATTGATTGTTTTACGCGTTATCGGCGAATGGTGGGAGATGGACCTCACTGGCACCGACAAAAACGCGAGTGTTAAATCCCTTGCTGCCACGCTGGAACGACTGGACATGGTGCAAGAACGCAGCTTTTTGCCCCCGGAAGAAGCGGCAGCGATTGATGATTTGGTGGCGAGTAACGGCCGTATTCCCGTCGCCACCTTCGAACGCACCCATGGTGCAGTCCGCATGATGGGACCGGGCAAGCTGGAACGCGAAGAACCGTGGTTTGATCCGGTTAGCCCTGCCGAAGCGCTCTGGTATCGGGGTATGCTGCATCGCGGCTTTGACGAAACAGGCGAAGGCGTGATTGAATTTTACTATTTGCCCGTTGAACTGTTCCAACAATTTCCACAGCCCGAAGTTGCGGAAATTACCGATGATGAAGATGTAGAAGCTGTTCCTGAAGAAACAACGCAAATGGAATCTGTGGCGGAGCCGAAGGTGCGCAATACGGCCGTTATCGACGCCGTAGACGATGTGACTGCTATCCTGGCGATGGCCCAACTAGGAACTCTGCACGCAGACCGGCTCGATGAAGTGAATCAACTGCTGCTCAATCCTGACCCCGAACGGCGCTCCCTGCTGCTCAATTTGGCACATGGCATGGAAATGCTGCGCGAAACAGATGCGGGCATAAGGCCGACGCGAACGGCCGTTTCCTGGCTGCAACAAAGCCGCGAAATGCAGCTGCGCGGGCTGGCCGACGCGTGGAGCAGCTGCGGCTGGAACGATTTGTGCCACACGCCTGAACTGCAATGCGAAGGCGAAAATTGGTCAAACGACCCCATCGCTGCCCGCACCGCACTGCTGGAAGCGCTGCCCCAGGACAACAACTGGTACTACATCGCCGATGTCGTCAATCACATCAAAGAAAACAACGCTGATTTCCAGCGTCCTGACGGCAATTACGACACCTGGTACATCCGTGATGTACACACGGATGCCTACGTCAAGGGGTTTGAGAATTGGAACAAAATTGAGGGGCGCTTGCTGGCGTTCATGATTCAAGGGCCGCTGGTGTGGTTAGGGTTGGCGGTAACGGCCGTTGTTACCAACAAACCGGCCTTCCAACTCACCGACCGCTGTGTGGCTTGGCTGAAAAACGAACCAGCCTCAAGCGAAGATGTACGTGTGCCGCTCGTGCTACAGCCAGACGGAACCCTGATTGTGCCGCACAACGGGGATCGCTATCAGCGTTTCCAGGGGGCGCGTATTTGTGAACCGCTGCCTGCTGAACTGGGCAAACCATTCCGCTATCAGCTCACGCCGCAATCGCTGGCCGTTGCCGGTGAACAGGGCATTGCCCCAGACCGCATCCTGCAATTTTTAGAAGCTGCTACGGGTCGTCCGATTCCGGCTGGGGTGAAGCGGGGGATTATGCGGTGGGGTGAGAGGGGGGTGGAGGCTAGGTTGGAAACGGCCGTAATCCTCCGCGTGCGCGACGCCGCCATCCTCGACACTCTGCGCAACAACCCCAAAACCCGCGACTACATCGGCGAAAGCCTCGGCGACCTCTCCGCCACCGTCCGCCTCGAAGATTGGCAGCCCCTCCGCGACGCTGTTACCCAACTCGGCCTCCTCCTTGATACAAACATTTGATGGAGTGAACAAATAATTGGGTAAAAAGGCACTGTTTCGAAGAAAAGGCTCCCTTGCTACGGTCGGTCTTCAGACCGTAACCGCTCTTTCTCCCCGGTCTAAGACCGTTTCTTTTTCTTGAACCAACAAAACTTCTAGAATGTGCGTGGGATTTTTAGTATGAGAAACAAATTGTTAGGTGAAGTTTGGGAGTCATTTTTTATCGAAGGGCGTAAAGTTGGCTTCTTGCGACGTGTTACATCAGTTTCCGAAAATCCAAACATCCTTGTCAGCACATTGACTATCATGTACGGCCGTGCCAGATTTCAGCATACGTTTTCTTTCTACGATGCAGCCGGCTATTCTCCCCATTCTTACCTTTTTGACACAAATGATGGCGCTCCTGTTCATGTCCAGTTTGCGGGCGATGAAATGATTTGTCAGGTTGATGAGGATATTTTTACAGAAAAAGTGCCTGCCGATGCTCGCCCCAGTTACGGATATTTTCCCCTTGTGATCACAATGTCATTTGAAAAAGGTGCCAAATTGTCTTTTACCAGCATTGAAGATGCTTCGTGTGTTGTTCAGGGACCAACTGAACTGGTCTCTCACGGATGGGAAGATGTTGTCATTGAGGGCCAAAGCTTACGGTTATGGCTTGTTGGCGAATATACAAACGGTCAATTGGGAAACCGCTATTGGCTGGATGAACATCGCCGGATACGTCAATCTCACTGGCAGGGTGCAAAATCGATTTGGGTACCAAGCCAGGAAGAAGCATTGAGTAACCTGCCAACAGAGTTGGTCGAATATGCAAAAAGTGCCTTTGATGTGAGCAACAACTCTGACTGGACTGCGGAAATTATTAAATGGCTTGATCAAAAAGAATAACCTTTTTCCCTTTCTCTGCAGCTGATTTTTTGTGCAAGCCCTGCGGTTCGTCTTCGTACCATAACCGCTCTTCCCTCTCCGCCTCCGACCGCTTCTTTCCATATCATTCTCTGCTACAATGACTTTGCTCTAATGTCAACTATGTTGCCAAGTACCGGGTTAGATTGGTTCAATCTCTGAGATTGAATCAATCTTTGCAAAAATCAATTTCCATGGAGGGAAAAGCATATGTTTATTGAAGTCGCGTGGTTTCCTCAGGAACCCTTTCCTTTGACAGTTGATCATTATTTGCTGGAAAAAATGGTGTTTAGGCACATTGCCGGATGTCCTCAAAGTTATGCAGAATTCAAAC
>QQUD01000685.1 GCA_008501785.1 Chloroflexota bacterium | reverse complement strand
AATGTAATTTTCCCATACTTCTTCTATCCAACCGGGATGCCCTAATGCAACAGGCCAACTTGTGGGCACAATTATTTCAGCGCGGGTTTCTTTGATTTTTTGCTCGAGGCGCTGCATGGCTGCATCAACCAGTGCTGCGGTGTCCAAAGGCTCGGTGTCCATCTCGCTTTTACGCACGCTGGAGAGCAGCAGTAGGTCGTTAATGATGTTACTCATTTTACGAGCATTAGCTACAATGGAGGCGAGGGCTTTCTGCTGCTGATCTGCCTGCAGATCGTCAGCCAGGTGCAAAATATCGCCAAAACCAAGGATTAGTGCAACTGGATTTTGCAGGTTATGTGCGACGGTGTGGTCAAATGCGTCTAATTCTTCATTACGCGCTTGCAGATCAGTCATTTGCTGGCGCATGGTTTCTACAAGTGAGGCGTTTTCGATGGCAATAGATGCAGAAGCGGCTAATGTTTCGACGACCGTTAAATCGTCATTTTCGAACATGCCTTCTAGTTTGTTCACTACTTCCAACACACCAATGATTTTGCCCCTAGTTTGTAGCGGAACGGCGATTAACGAGTCGGTTGTGAATCCGCTTTGCGCATCAATTTTAGGTGTAAATCGCTGGTCGAGATTGGTGTTGCCGACAACAGCACTCTCGCCAGTTTTGGCAACCCAACCGGCAATGCCCTGCCCGCGCTGCACACGTTGATTAACTAATCTGTCTGCACTGCCAGGATGAAAGGCAGCCTGACAAATTAGCCAATCGGATGTCTCGTTTTCCCACAGCCATACAGAGGCAGCGGCAGCACCAATAATTTGGGTAGCGACTTGTAACAGGCGTTCTAAGACTTCGGTGACATCAAGCGTTTCGGTGAGGATGCGACTGGCACGATTGAGTAGATTGAGGGTGCGGTTGTGTTGGGCGAGTTTGACCATTTCGGAACGGCCGTGTCCCGCATCATTCGCGTATAAATCAGATTCTATCGTTTCTTGATCGCGCAAAATGAGCGTAACTTGATAGGCAGCTATTGGATGGTCACGTGCAGGTTCGATTTGTAAGTCGAAATGGCGGTTGCCAAGCGTTGTTAGTCGTTGCAATTGAGTGAACGAGCATACAGCACCTGGATTGTCTGCTAATTGGTGAATAGTCGCTTCGCTGCCTGTTAATTCGGGGAAAACGGCCGTTACACTTAACGAAGCAAGTGTATCTGTTGACATGTCTAGCCAACGGCGCAAAATTGGATAATCGCGTATAAAGTGTAAGGTTTGATCGACGATTGTTGTAATAATGTGGCGTTGATTCTGCGCTTCCGTCTTGGGTGAGTTGTTACTGGAAGGCATTGTTTTCCTCAAATTGCAATTTAGTGATAATAGCGAACTTGCTACTGTTTTTCATTATTGTATTATGCACGAGATGTGTTTCTATCCCATTAAAAATACGTTATTAATGGATGCGTGTGTTTTTGTTACCGGGATATGATGCAAAATTGCGGATGATGATATTTATAACAGCATAGACGTGTCAAGATTCCAGATTCGGATGGTTTTATCCTTATCACCTAATGTGGCCAAAATGGGCTGGTGAGGATGAAAGGCGAGCCCTGAAAACGCAAATGTCGAATGACGTTCTTCAAGAACAGCAACACAATTCCACGTGTCGGTTCGCCACAATCTTACTGTGCCATCAGCAGATTTTGAGGCGAGTAGTTGACCATCTGCAGAAAATGAAACGGCCGTTACTGGTTTGGTATGTTCATCTAATACACCCTGAGCTTCTCCTGTATCAAGATGCCAAAGACGCACATCGCCATCGTGAGCGGCCGACGCGAGGCAGTGCCCTGCGGGGCTAACCGCAACCGATAGAATTTCACCTTTGTGACCGCTGAGCGTAGCCGTAGATTTGCCTGTTGAAATGTTCCATAAACGAACGCGGGCATCACTTGCGCCAGAAACCAAAGTTTGACCATTTGGTGCCGCTGCAACCGCTCCAACACGACCTGAATGCCCTTCGAGTACTAAATGTTCTTTGTTGGTGGTTAAATCCCAGACCCGAACTGTGGTGTCGTAAGCGCCGGAGAGGGCAAAACAGCCGTCTGGGGTGACAGCAACTGCATAAATGTAATCGCTGTGACCGCGTAAAGTGCGCGAGCGAGTTTGCCCTGTCAGGTCCCATACTTTTAACGCGCTTTTAGAAGCAGAAACGGCATAACGGCCGTCTGGGGTAATGCAAACTGTAAAAACCGAGCCACTGTATCCGTACAGCTCCTTCTCTTGTTGCCCAGTTTCGGTATTCCAAATACGAACGGTTTGGTCATAAGAGGCAGATGCCAGTAAACGGCCGTCTGGCGACCAGGCGATACGTGTGATAGCCCGGTTATTTGCTTTCATTGTGTGCCGAAGAGTAAAACCAGTGGGGCACTTCTCGCTAACCATTGCTGCTCCTGTTCAATCAAATCGTAGAACAAAACGCTGTTTTGTCTGGGGAAAGGTAATCCGCTTAAATATCACATCAGAAACGAAAAGAAAAGAATGGCAAGTCCACCTCCAATAATAGAAGAAAGCATATTTACCATGTCATTACTCATCCACGCCCATCCACGAATTGGGTTGTTAAGTTCTCCCAGAGGGTTTAGCTTCTTCTCTGTTTCTTTCTGGCGTATCTCACAATAATACACGCGTTGAACGGTCGCGCCCAACAAACTATCAAAAAGAGAGCCAGATAGTCCGCCAATCGTGCCAATCAATGCAAAAAGCCAGAGGAACTGCCCCGCGAGTAGTCCTGTTGCCAACCCAATGAGTAAGCCGCCAGCGGCGGAAACGGCCGTTCCCAACAGCGAAACGCCTCCCGACGTACCGACTTCAACAATTCGTCTAGTTGTGATCAATCGTGGGGGCTGTTTACTCAATGTACCTAATTCAGTTGCCCAGGTATCGGCTGTTACGGTGCCCATCACACCGACAAAAAAAGCAAGCCACAGCGGTGACGGCCAAATCGCATGAAACAAAGCAACCACAGCACCTAATCCACCATTTGCCATCACCTGCCCAAAATCGCGCCGATGTCCTTTATCAAATTTTTCAGATGCCGCTTGTTTCTCTTGTTCTTTGTAGTGGGATAACAGGCTGGAACTCACAAAAAAAATGCCTAACAAGACACCCCACACCCAACCGCCTAAACCAAATGTCAAAGTTCCCACAATCATGGCACCACCCGCGCCGGAGCGGGAGAGCGAACCGCGCCAATAAGCCAAAGCCACGATAAAACTGCTGAGGAGAAATGCTATAAGTAATTGTTGGTTCGTGAAATTCATGTGTTGCCTAGTATGTTTTTATGTTTGTCGTTTGCCCATTGAATTAGGAATGAGAATTCTATAACTTGCCCATTTAGATTGGTTCAATCTCCGAAGATTGAACCAATCTTGACGAACTAATTTAAGTCCCATTCCTTAACAAAAGCACAGGGCAAGTTTACCGCCAGATTCCAGATTTCACCAGCTATGAACAGGGAGAAATGTGCGAAACAATAAGAAGAAATTGATAAAGGGTAACATTTGGTAGTTTACGAGTACCAGAATGATTTTGTACAATGTGCCTATATTGCAGCCATGCATTGTTGTGCGTTTTGTTTAATTTTCGTAAAACCCTTATATCCTCAAAAAAGGAGAGTGTTCGAATGAGCGAGAACCTGAATCCATTTGCGATTGCTCAGGCCCAGTTAGATCGTGCTGCAGAATTGTTGCAACTAGACCCGGACATGCATGCATTTTTGCGTGAACCGATGCGAGAATTCCATTTCAGTATTCCTGTACGAATGGATGATGGCACGACTCGCACATTTCGCGGTTATCGCGTGCAATACAATGATGCACGCGGCCCGGCAAAGGGCGGCCTCCGCTTTCATTGGGAAGAGACAATTGATACGGTTCGTGCTTTAGCCGCGTGGATGACTTGGAAAACGGCCGTTGTCAATATTCCCCTCGGTGGTGGTAAAGGCGGCGTCATTTGCGACCCACGCGAACTGTCCGAGGCTGAATTGGAACGGCTGAGTCGTGGATACATACGTAATATTGCCCGCTCTATTGGCCTGACCAGAGACGTGCCCGCACCTGATGTTTACACTAATCCGCAAATTATGGCCTGGATGATGGATGAATATGAGGCGTTGGTCGGGCATCGTGAACCGGGTGTCATTACTGGCAAACCGCTGCCGCTGGGTGGGTCAGCCGGACGAGGTGATGCAACCGCCCGTGGTGGTATTTACACCGTGCGTGAAGCGGCCAAGATGATGAATATTGATCTAAAAGGAAAAACGGCCGCAATTCAAGGATATGGTAACGCTGGTACATTTGCGCACCAATTAGCACAAGAAATCCTTGGTATGAAGATTGTGGCAGTAAGCGACTCACGTGGTGGCATTTATAGCCCGAAAGGGTTTGACGCTGAAGAGATGATGCGTTTTAAGAAAGAGGCTGGAACTGTCACCCAATATCCTGGCGTTGATCTCATCTCAAATGATGAACTGTTAGAGCTGGATGTTTTTGTGCAGTTCCCTTCGGCGCTAGAAAATGTGATTACCGAGCGCAATGCGGACAGAATCACATCAAAAATTGTTGCTGAATTGGCTAATGGCCCGACAACCCCCGCTGCTGATACCATTTTGTTCAAGAACAATGTATATGTGGTTCCTGACTTCTTATGCAACGCAGGTGGTGTTACAGTGTCCTATTTTGAAATGGTGCAAAATGCCTACCAATTTTACTGGCCAAGAGAAATGGTTCATGAACGTCTCGACCAGAAGATGACTGTTGCTTTTCATGCTGTTCACGAAATGGCTGAAAGACATAGAATCAATAACCGCGAAGCTGCCTATCTGGTTGCTGTTGACCGTGTGTCTGAGGCAGTTCGACTACGTGGTTGGGTCTGATCTTGGAACGATTTGAGCTTCACTTCTCTTCATTTAAGGACCTGAGTAAACGCTCAGGTCCTTTTTTTGTTATTTTCATCATATGTTTAGTATGAGTCTGCAATGACACAATACACTTGACACAGAGACAAGAATCTATGAAACTCGTGGTGTAAGCTATTAAAAACATTGTTTTGATAGAAATAACCCACTAATTTTGGAGATTTTACAATCCGATGAAGGAAAATTTAAACCCATTTGCTATTGCGCAAGCGCAGCTCGATGAGGCAGCGCAAGTTCTACAGTTGGACCCCGATATGCATGCATTTTTGCGTGAGCCGATGCGGGAGTTCCATTTTTCAATTCCAGTTCATATGGATGACGGCACGACTAAGACGTTTCGTGGTTTCCGTGTGCAATATAATGATGCACGTGGTCCAGCAAAGGGCGGTATTCGCTTCCACCCTGATGAGACGATTGATACGGTTCGTGCATTGGCGGCGTGGATGACCTGGAAAACGGCCGTTTCCGACATTCCGTTGGGCGGTGGAAAAGGTGGCGTCATATGTAACCCACGTGAAATGTCCCAGGGTGAATTGGAACGTCTCAGCCGTGGTTTCATGCGCAACATTGCTCGCTATGTGGGCATCAACCAAGATGTGCCAGCTCCTGACGTAAACACCAATCCTCAAATCATGTCTTGGATGTTGGATGAGTATGAAACGCTTACTGGTCGCAAAGAAGCCGGTGTGATCACGGGCAAGCCTTTGACCCTGGGCGGTTCTGCAGGGCGTACTCCTGCGACAGCCATGGGCGGCCTGTTCACCATTCGTGAAACAGCCAAATTGCTTGATATGAATTTAGAAGGCGCGACAGCGGCCGTTCAAGGCTATGGCAATGTCGGCTCCTTTGCACACATTTTGGGAACCAACCAGTTTGGTATGAAAGTTGTAGCCGTTAGTGATGAATTTGGTGGTATTTATAATCCAAATGGATTGGACCCGGCGGTAATTGAAGATCATTTGCGTCAGACTGGCAAAGTGATCGACTGTCCTGGCACAGACAACATCACAAATTCTGAATTGCTGGAATTGGATGTCGATGTCTTGATCCCAGGTGCTATTGAAAATCAGCTCACCAGCCAAAATGCAGACAATGTTAAGGCTAAAATTGTGGCTGAATTGGCAAATGGCCCGACAACGCCAGAAGCCGACAATATTCTCAATGATAAGGGCATTTATATTATCCCTGACTTCTTGTGTAATGCTGGTGGCGTGATTGTTTCGTACTTTGAAATGGTGCAAAATGGCTACCAGTTCTACTGGGATGAGAAAATGGTGCACGATCGGTTAGACCTGAATATCACCACCGCATTCCACGCGGTGCATAACATGGCACAGCGGAAGAAGGTTGACAATCGCGTTGCTGCTTATCTGGTGGCAATTGATCGTGTTGCTGAAGCCGTGCGGCTGCGTGGTTGGGTCTAAACTTTTAGTCGTGATTTTGAAAGTTTAGTTGCAAAATTTAATACAAAGGGGTACAGTTTTTACTGTACCTCTTTTTTGTGTGTAATGTCGTGTAAAATTGTTTTGTGTGCTGGAATTAGCCAATAAAATACAGGTTTTAACTGAATAATTTTGTGCAAATAAAACGGCCGTTTTCGCCTGTTTGCTGTGATTTGTTTTTTGGAAAAATAGAACAGATGTGCTATAATTATAGTCGATGGCACTGGGCGTTACCGGAACAATTTAGCCTATTTTTGATTCACACAAAAGCATGGTACGATTTGGCAGTTCTGCCGCGATTGTTCTATATTAAAACGTGTCATAGATTGATGAAAAGGAGCGTGTTGCATGTATCAAAAAATTATTGTTGTAGGAAATTTGGGCGGTGACCCTGAAATGCGGTATATGCCGGATGGCCGAGCCGTTACCAATTTTAGTATTGCTACCTCTCGCCGTTGGACAAATCAAACGACCGGAGAACCAACTCAAGAAACTACATGGTTTCGCGTTAGTGTTTGGGGGCGGCAGGCTGAGAGTGCCAATCAATACTTGAGCCGTGGACGGCAGGTATTGGTAGAAGGTCGAATTCGGCCTGATCCACAAACTGGTGGGCCACGTTTGTATACGAGGCAAGATGGTACAGTGGGGTCTTCTTTTGAGATTGTTGCAGATACTGTTCGCTTTATTGGTAGTCGTGAAGATGGCGGTGGCGCTGCTGGTGGTGAAGGTTACAGCGATACAGCACCCGCTCAAGAAGAAGATGATATTCCGTTCTAGGAGTTTGTCGGAGAAAGAATAATAGGACGCAGATTAACGCAGATAAACGCAGATTTTTGCTCTTAAACCTGCGTTTATCTGCATCCTATATCTCTTGTTTTCTCTATGGTGAAGGCTCATCTAACAAAAACTGCATTTCAGCTAAGATAAATGCTTTTACCCCTTCACCACCTCGCATTGTTAACCAAATAGGGCCTTGTTCTGGCTCAAAGCTCAATTCAAAGTGGATAAATGAACAGCATTGTCGTTCTGCGTTAATGAACGCCACTAGCCGTGCTGCCCATTCTTCGTTGCCGGGAAAGCGATAAGCAATGCCATCTGGTAAGTCACGGCTTTCCTGAATGTGGCTGAATACGGCCGTTTTCAACTCGTCCTTCCGTGTAGCGAGTGCATTATCAGGAAGCAAGCAGACGAGTGGAATGCTTTCACTTGACGCCATAAATCACCTCAGATGGAAACGCCATTTGGCTGATGAATTCCCGATGCACCTGCTGGAATCCAACCGTATGAACATGATCGAGCAAGGCCACGCCGCGACAGCCGCCTATCCACGAAGGTTGGATACGATAAATGGCATTCCAAACCTGCTGATACCAGCGTTCCCCTTTCGTCATGTTTAGTAAAACAAGACGCCCACCGGGACGCAGCACACGGTAAAATTCTTGTAAGATTGATTGAAAATCAGATTTGGGCAGCAAGTCGAACATGTAATTATTGATCAGCAAATCAAAAGATGCATCTGGATAATCAAGTTGATAGGCGTCTCCCATTTGTAAATTGTAATTGGTCACGCCTGTTTTCAGCGCCTTTTCTTTTGCCTTTGCCAACATGGCCGGACTCAAATCGATGCCTTCGTTGATGCCAGAGGGATTTTGCCGCAAAACGCGTTGGAAGGATAAACCTGTGCCAACAGCGACTTCCAAAATGGCCTCGCCGTCTTGGATGTTTGCCAGATCCAGGCAGCGATCTTGCGCTTTTGATTCAGTTAACTTGCCCCAAACATCGTAAACGGCCGCTTTTCCACGATACACTTCCGGTATTTGAGATTTGGTTAACTTGGCGGGGAGGGTTGGACTGCTCATGAAACAGCACTCGCATTTGGCTTAACGGCCGTTACCCGCCCACTAAAAACCCTGGCCTTTTCATCATTCGGTTCAACATTTGCCAATTCAACCTCAGGATTTGCTTTGTCGCGTACAGAAACATCTGTGAAACCGGCCGTTCGCATTGCTGCCACATAGTCCGCAACATCTTCAGCTCCGGTGATGCAGCCTGTCCACGCCGCCATGTCTGAGCGCTCTTGCTCGTTGAATTTACCTTGTGTCACCATGTCGGAGACAGCTAGTTTACCTCCTGGTTTGAGCACACGGAATGCTTCACGGAAAACGGCCGTTTTGTCTGGACTCAAATTAATCACGCAGTTCGAAATAATTACATCCACCGAATTATCTGCCACCGGCATCTGTTCAATTTGGCCGAGCCGAAACTCAACGTTGGTCAAGCCAACTTTTTCTTTATTTCGATTGGCTTTTTCAATCATGGCAGATGTCATGTCCACGCCAATTACAGAGCCGGTTTCGCCAACTTGTCTGGCAGCCATAAAACAATCAATGCCGCCACCTGATCCTAGATCGAGTACTGTTTGTCCTGGTTCCAATGCAGCCAGTGTAATCGGATCCCCACAGCCAAGCGACAGCCCAGTTACATCTTCTGGCAGCCAGCTGGTGTCTGCATTGTACAAATTGGTAAACAGTGCATCGCTTTCGTCGCCACAGCAAGACGCCTCACTGGCATCGGGACCGCAACATGCTGCACTGACTTCGGGTTGAAATGTTTCGGCAATACGGCCGTATCTATCTTTCACAACTTCATGAATATCATCTGGAGAAATATTTACTGTCATCATAAACCTCGTTTATCTTATATTGATGCTTGTCTATATGTCTGGGCAAAAAAAATGAATCACGAATTTGAATCACGAATAAACAAATTTAGCGAATTGCACGAATTTACCTATCTTCTTATTCTTCGCCACATTCGTCCGTTCGTGAAATTTGTGATTTTTCTCTGCGCCTTTATTCAC
>QQUD01000453.1 GCA_008501785.1 Chloroflexota bacterium | reverse complement strand
GCGGGTGTTGGTATCGAGGCGGCTGCGGCACAGGATGAGCTGCTGGCGCGGGTTGAGACATGGCAGATTCCAGTAGCGGTCACGCCCAAAACAAAAGGTCACTTTCCCGAAAGTCACCCACTGTTTGCGGGATGCTTTACAGCTTACGGAGACAATCCTCTGCGTCAGGCTTTGTCAGAGTGTGATTTAGTCATTGGTGCCGGTTTGGACAGCGTTGATTTTGTGACATCGGCCTGGGAGATTAATGTGCCGGTGATTAACTTCAATCTGGCAGGCGCTGACGATCCGGCACTGAAGCCACTGGCAGCAATTGATGGGGATTTAGGTAAACTATTGACGATGATTCGGCGGTATCGCCAACCGGATGCAACCGGACTCGAACGCGCCGCACATCTCCGTACACAAATTGCGAAGGCCTTACGCACGCCATTCCCACACAAACCCGGAACGATCAAATTACACGATTTCATTGCAGCTTTGCAGGAAGCTGCACCGGAGAAAACGGCCGTTACCGTTGATGTGGGCGCATTCAAGCTCGTCTTTTTACAGCAGTGGCAAACGGAGCAGCCAAAAAGCCTGTTTGTGTCAAATGGGTTATCGGCCATGGGGTATGCGCTGCCAGGCGCTTTGGCCATCAAACTGGCACAGCCAGAGCGACCCGTGGCGGCAATTGCCGGAGATGGTGCGCTGTTGATGTATGCTGGTGAATTAGAAACCGTGGCCCGCTGTGGGAAGCCGCTCGTCATTTTGGTGGTGGTGGATGAGGCGCTATCTCTGATTCGGCTGAAACAGTTACGCAATGATGTCCCCATTCATGGCACAGAGTTTGGTCACACGAATTTCGCAGCATTGGCACAGGCATTTGGGTTGGCATATCGGCTGGTGGATGGGGTGGAAACGGCCGTTTCCACGCTGCAAAACGCATTTCATTTACAGAATCCAGTGCTGGTAGAAGTCCGCATCGACAATATTGAATACGATCATTTCAAATAATTGACAATAAGAGATTGACAACAAGCCACAAAATGCATTAATTCGTCTAGCCTAGTTCTGAGCATCAACAATACTGAATAAGATCACTACAAACAATTGACAATTAACCATTGAAATTTTGCCATCGACCATTAAAATGGGGCAAATATTAAATTCTAGTCACACAATCATCAGGGGGAATTAATGAAACTCGTCCTCTTTCTGCGTAATCGTCGTCTACTCGCACTGCTCACAACGCTGATTCTTACACTCATGCTGGGACAGATGGGAACACATGCGGGAGCCACTTCTCTCACTTACAATTGCGCGAACAGTTCTATACCTGAGGCAGAATGCGAAACATTAGTCACACTGTACAACAATACAGATGGCTCCAACTGGATAAATAATGCCAATTGGAATCCGATCAAGTCCCCTTGCTTCTGGTATGGAGTCTATTGCAACAATGGCAGGGTTGAAGCACTTTCACTAAGTGACAATCAATTGGACGGCACAATTCCCGATATTTCTGCTCTTTCTAGTTTAATTCACCTTGACCTTTCTAGTAACCAACTGAGTGGCCCCATTCCTAACCTTTCTTCACTCAGCAATTTAGTTAACTTACAACTAGACGACAATCAACTGAGTGGAACCATCCCCAACCTTTCGAACTTAACCAGTTTACAAACCCTTTTCCTGTACAGAAATCAACTAAGTGGCCCCACCCCAGATATTTCAAACTTGACAAACTTGCAACAAGTTCTTCTCTCATATAATCAATTAAGCGGCACCATCCCTAATTTTTATGGCCTGCCCAATTTGAGAAGCCTAAGCATAAACAGTAACCAACTTACGGGTTCCATTCCAGACATTTCCACATTACCTAATTTAAGCAGACTTAGCTTAGGACACAATCAATTAAGCGGTTCCATTCCAGACTTTTCCACATCACCTAATTTAAACAGCCTTTACCTTTCTGACAATCAACTGACTGGCACTATACCCAACCTCTCCCCCTTGCCCAATTTATTGAGTCTTGGCTTATCCAAAAACCAGCTTAGCGGCCTTATACCTGACTTGTCTACAGTTCCCAATCTGACTTTTTTAGACCTCGGACAAAATCAATTGACCGGCTCCATACCCAACCTATCCACACTGACCAGTTTACGTAGGATATACCTAAACAGCAATCAACTAAGTGGACCTATTCCTGACCTAAATACACTGACTGATCTAGAAACCATACATTTTTACGACAATCTATTAAGTGGACCCATACCCGACTTTTCTTCATTGACCAATCTACGCAGTGTAAAACTTGACAACAACCAACTAAATGGCTCAATTCCTAACCTTTCATCATTATCCAATTTGCTCATTCTTAGCTTACATAATAACCAAATAAGTGGAACCATACCCAACCTTTCATCATTAACAAAAATGAGCCATCTATACTTGAACAACAATCAATTAAGTGGGCCTATTCCTGATCTTTCTGCATTATCTGACTTAATGGTTCTTAACTTGAGTAATAATCAACTGAGCGGAAGTGTGCCAACATCAATTTGTATAACAAGCTATCAGCTTGATATTGATTATAACAAGCTTGAAACAGGTACCAGCGATTCCTGTATAAATTCACTCGATACAAATTGGAAAGAAACGCAAACAGTACCACCAACCAACGTAACAGCGTCATCATTGCCAAACGCCAACATTTATCTGACCTGGGATGCAATCAACTACACACAAGACGGTGGCTATTATGGGGTATGGGGTAAGCCACAAGGTGATGCCATTTACTCACTTTTGGCAACAACAGCAGACAAAACCATCACCAATATAGTATTAACTAACTTGCAACCGGGCACCATTTATGAGTTTGTGGTTCGCACATTCACCCCTGCACATGGCGACCAGCAAAACGATTTGACGAGTGTGGATAGTGAGATGGTAACGGCCGTAACCACCACAACCTTCAATTGCGCCACCCAAATCGACATCCCGCAATCAGAATGTGAAACCCTGGTTGCACTCTACAACAGCACCGATGGTCCAAATTGGAGAGATAACAGCGATTGGCTGGCAACCAATTCACCCTGCCAATGGTCTGGTGTAAATTGCAGTGGAGGCAGAGTCGATTCCCTTGAATTGGATAACAGGCGGCTCAACGGCACGCTCCCTGATCTGGCTGCATTGACCAACATTGTTACGATTGACCTGAGCAACAACCAACTGAGTGGTTCCCTCCCAGAGCTTTCTACATTGATCAAATTAGCATATCTTCTTTTAGAAAACAACCAGTTTAGCGGCACGATTCCAAACCTTTCCGCGCCCACTGAATTGCGCATCTTAAATCTATCCAACAACGACCTAACTGGCGAGATTCCAGATCTTTCCAAACTAACGCTTTTAAATGTGCTAATCCTCAACACCAACCATCTAACTGGTCCCATTCCCGATTTGTCTAATTTGATGAATTTGTGGCATCTTGACCTCAACAACAATAAGCTAGATGGAGCTATCCCAGATTTCTCTTCCAATAGCAACTTGCGCACAATTTACCTGGCCAACAACCAATTCAGTGGCAGCGTGCCAACTTCAGTCTGTCAGCTGCAAAATGTCTATATCGGATACAACAAACTTGAAGTAAATTCGGCCGATTCCTGTGTAGACACAGCTGCACCCGGTTGGAAACAGACACAAACCGTTCCCCCGACCAACATAACCATTACAACCATCTCTGCGACAGAAATCGAACTAACTTGGGACACGATTGAATACACAGACCACGGTGGTTATTATGGCATATGGGGCAAAAAACAAAGCGATGCTGCCTACACGCTCATGGCCACCACAGGAGACAAAACCGTCAATTATGCAACGATTTCTGGCTTGCAGCCTGAAACAGCTTATGAGTTTGTTATTCACACCTTTACACCAGCCCACGGAAACCAGCAAAATGATTTGACAAGTGTGGAGAGTGAAGTGGTGTCCGCAATTACTTTAACTGATGCTCTCGAAACATACACGACATTCCTGCCAATAATCATCGCACCCGTTCAATTTGAACCGATAACGCTGAACGGCATAACAATCCCCATCCGTAATGTAACCACAACCGGAGAAGTTTTCCACACCGCAACGGTGACTGTCGTTGCAGACTTACCTGCTAGTGGCACATTTTACCTTTCGTCGTCCGCAAGCGCACCTATTGCAGCCCGCGTAGATGATGAAATTGGCATTCTTCTTAATGGGGTAGAACTTTTCACAAACACATATGGCCAGCCAGGGTTGGGCGTGACACCAGCGTTGGTTGAAGTACCCCGTTCTGTCATGACTCAAATCGCCGGGAAGACAATTACTGTTAAATTCCGAGATGTGTATGGTGACAATGTGGGTGCAACAGAACTCTATCTCATTTGGACACCGTAATGCGACAAATTGCAGCACAGATTGCACTTTCTCAAGTATAATCTGCGCTATGAGTTACGCAGACCAAATAGCCTCACAAATGAAGTTACGGCCGTTTCAAGTAACGGCCGTTATTACCCTCCTCGACGAAGGGAATACAATTCCGTTCATTTCGCGATACCGTAAAGAGAAAACCGACAGCCTCGACGAAGAGCAAATTCGTGCGATTAGCGAACAAGTCGAAAAGCTACGTGCGCTAGATGAGCGACGGGCCACAATTCTTGCCAGCATTACCGAACAAGACAAGCTGACTCCCGAACTTGAAGCCGAGATTCAGGCAGCCGACACAATGACCCGGCTCGAAGATTTGTACCTGCCCTACAAACCTAAACGACGCACCCGCGCCATGATGGCCCGTGAAAAAGGATTGGAGCCACTGGCCGATTTCATTTTAGCACAGCTGCGCACACGCCAAACGGCTGATGAAGTAGCAGCTCCCTTTATCACCGAAGATGTACCCACCGTCGAAGATGCGCTGGCGGGCGCACGAGACATCATTGCCGAAATTATCAGCGATAATGCCGCCGTGCGCCACCTACTGCGCGAAAAAGCACTGCAATGGTCCGGCGTTGAGTGCAAAAAGATTAAAGATGCCGTGGACCAGAAAGGTGTTTATAAAATCTATTATGACTATAACGGCCGTGTTGATCGCCTGCGCCCCCATCAAGTGCTGGCACTCAATCGCGGTGAAGCCGAAAAGATTTTGCGCGTCAAACTCGATATTCCCGAACGAGACTGGATTTTGGCAGTTCGTTCGCAGTTCCGTCCAGATCGGCGCTCGCCGCTGGCCGAACAAATGCAGTTAGCTATGGAAGATGCAGCTAAAAGGCTGCTCGTGCCTGCCATCGAGCGAGATGTACGCCGTACCTTGACCGAAAACGCCGAAGCTCACGCCATCAAAGTCTTTGCCGACAATATGCGCGGCTTACTCAGCCAGCCCCCACTGGCCGGACATACCGTCTTGGCAATTGATCCAGCCTATCGCACCGGCTGCAAAATTGCGGTCATCGACACCACCGGCAAAGTGCTAGACCACACCGCCATCTACCCCCACCAACCTCAAAGACGGCGTGAACAATCTCTAAAAACATTGGCGCTGTTGATTCAAAAGTACAAAGTAACATTGATTGCAATTGGCAATGGCACTGCCTCACGCGAAACAGAGCAGCTAGTGGCAGACCTTACCCGCGAGCTTGACGAAGTGCATTACCTGATGGTCAACGAAGCAGGCGCAAGTGTTTACAGTGCCAGCAAATTAGCCCGCACCGAAATGCCAGACCTGGATGTAACCATTCGTGGCGCGGTCTCCATTGGTCGCCGTGCGCAAGACCCGTTAGCAGAATTGGTAAAAATTGATCCAAAATCTATTGGCGTAGGCATGTACCAGCACGACGTCAATCAAAAAGCGCTGTCGGAATCGCTCAATGGCGTGGTGGAGTCAGTCGTAAATCAGGTGGGCGTGGATGTAAACACAGCTTCTCCGGCACTGCTCACGTATGTGGCAGGCATTGGTCCCAAGTTAGCCGAGCGGATTGTGGCGTATCGAGATGAAAACGGCCGTTTTCCCAACCGCAAATCCCTCCGCAACGTTTCTGGCCTCGGCACCAAAGCGTTTGAACAGTCAGCCGGCTTTATGCGTATTCGCAACGGTGACAACCCACTGGATGCGAGTGCAATTCACCCAGAGAGTTATAAAATTGCCACGGCCGTTCTCAAACAAGCCAATCTGTCACCAGCAACACCGCCGAGCGAACGTGAAGGGGTGTTGAAAGATGTGCGGGGAAAACGGCCGTTAGCCGACCTCGCCACAGAACTGGGCACCGGCGTCCCCACCCTCACCGACATCTTCGAGCAGCTCGTGCGCCCAGGCCGCGACCCTCGCGAAGATTTACCATTGCCACTTTTACGCAGCGACGTGCTCTCAATGGAAGATTTAAAATCGGGGATGCTGCTCAACGGCACCGTACGCAATGTCGTTGATTTTGGCGCATTTATCGATATTGGCGTCAAACAAGATGGACTGCTGCACCGCAGCCGCGTCCCGCGTAACGTCCAACTCGGCGTCGGCGACGTCATCGAAGTCGAAATCACCAGCGTCGAAATCGAACGCAGCCGCATTGGATTAGGCTGGCCTGGATATGGATAAATGCAATCATTACCTTCCGTTTTATTTTTGCATAAGTTGAATTATCCGAACAAATGAGCGTATAATGTAACAAAGGTTCGAAAAATCCGTAAAAAAAGGATATCTATGCAAAAAGCAATCAGTTTATTTTCGGGTGCCGGTGGATGCTCACTAGGATTTCATAACGCTGGTTATGAAATCATCTACGCCACTGACATCAATCGTCATGCGGTAAACACCTACAAAAAAAACTTTCCAAATACGCTTTGTGAACAACATAATATTGTTGATATTGATTTTACTGCTCTACTCCGACGACTCGAATTGGAAAAAGGTGAATTAGATATCATCATAGGCGGACCACCATGCCAGGGATTTAGCACGGCAGGATTACGATTTTGGGATGACCCACGCAACGAATTGCTCAAACATTACGTGAGAGCACTAGAAACGATACGACCAAAATGGTTTTTAATGGAAAATGTTGAAGGTTTATTAACAGCGGATAAGGGTACTTATCTTTACGAAATTTCCCAGGCATTTATAAAACTTGGATACAAAATTCGAATTGATAAGGTTTATGCTCAAGAGTATGGGGTGCCACAAAGACGAAAGCGTGTTTTTATTATTGGGAATCAAATTGGTGCAGATTTTGAACTACCACCAACCAAACATCACGCTTCAGGTGCAATCTTTCGTAAAGCGGATTTTACATTGATGGAGGCAGTCCAGATGCTGCCACAAGCGGCTTCGGTGCCTAATGAATTTGTTAAGTACACAAAACCAGCAAGTAGTCATTGGGAAAGGATGATAAGGGGAACGGCCGTTTCCATCACTGATCATTTTGCACCACCACTCAGCGAAATTCAAATGGCTCGCATCAAAGCATTAAGACAGGGGCAAACTATGAAAGATTTGCCGAAAGCACTCCAACATAATTCCTTCACACGTCGTGCAAAACGACGTGTAATGGATGGGATACCGACAGAAAAACGTGGAGGAGCACCATCAGGATTAAAGCGTTTATTTAGTGATGAACCTAGTTTAACAATCACCGGCGCTGCAACAAGAGAACTAATCCATCCTTTAGAAAATCGCCCTTTGACTATTCGTGAATGTGCAAGGTTACAAACATTTCCAGATGATTTTCAATTTACTGGAACGGCCTCACAAAAAATTCAACAAATTGGCAATGCAATTCCTCCTGCCCTGGCTCAAGTTTTTGCTCTGCACATCAAACAAAAATATGCGTTTAACAAATCCATCAATCAGGAAAAAGGCAAATTACTGGGATTTACATTGACAAAAGCAAATGCTATGAGTCCAGCATTGCAAAAAACCTATCAAAAATTGCTATCTTTACAAAATCCATATATTCAGCCCAGTTTGTTTGGATAACACACATGACAACAAGTACGTCCATACGAAGGTTATTTAGCCAATGTCGCCTACTTGGGAGTGGATCGCAAAAAATCGCCCTTTCCGAATCAGAAATGTTTATACTTTTGCATCTGAGTGTTCAGGATTTGGGTTGGGATAATCAATACAGCGATTTACCAAGTTTATCTACACCCCTTCCTTTCGATAGCTACTATCAAATTCCACTACCATGGTTTCAATCACAAGAAAATGTTGCACCAACAAGTTCAGTACTACTTTCCCATTTTGCAAAGGCAATTGAAAACAATGATGATTTCGGTCTTTACTACCATAATCTTTGCTCATTGCACAAAAGACGAATGAAATATCAAAGAATTCTCAGCACTCAACTAAAACCCAGCATGGACCAAATCGGACCAAGAAGCCTTTTGGAATATGGTATTTGTGATTCGAATTTTTTGTTTTCCTGGATGACTTGGCGCAAGTGGATATTTGACATTGATAATCGGGCCGCTCAAGAAACAGGATATTTATTTGAACCAATTCTTGCAAGCTGTTTAGGAGGCGAATCTGTAAGCGCAAGACACTCGCCAGTAAAAAGGCTTGACGAAACCGGTAATCCAACAAATAAAGGAAGGCAAATTGATTGCTACATCGGACATTTAGATCAAGCTTATGAGTTTAAATTAAGAGTAACAATTGCTGCAAGTGGTCAGGGCCGTTTTGCAGAAGAACTTTCGTTTCCTGTCGAATGTCAGGCAGCCAGCTTGGCACCCATATTACTTGTTTTGGACCCGACTCCATCCTCACGCCTTTCTGAATTAAAAAGGGTATTTGAAACATGTGGCGGGCAAGCTTTTGTTGGCGAAGATGCCTGGACCCATATGGATCAACAGGCAGGTGAAATCATGTCAGTATTTTTGGAAAAATACATTCGTCCACCATTGGCAACGATGTCTAATTTTGACAAAGAAGTAATACAAAATATACGTTTAAGCTGGACAAATGAATCTGTGATTTTGGAAACAAGTAACGAAACATACGAAATTCTTAGAACTAACTGATTTGATTAGTTCAATATATAACGTGATTAAAGTTAAAATCACTAGCGTAAAATATTTCTCAAACAACCTCTTGATCGCGAGGGGTTGTTTTGTTTTTACACATTTTAGTTAGCCAAACATTAATATCAAAGGTCGAATCAAGAAAATATATAGACAATACCTTGACAAACCGAGTGCAGCCTTGTACACTGCCAATATCTCGACATTATCTAAACAATAGTTAGACGAATTGACAAAACCAAAGAGATTGGAAGAGGA
>QQUD01000546.1 GCA_008501785.1 Chloroflexota bacterium | reverse complement strand
CAAATGTGAACGGATGGTACGGCGTATCTTGTCCAGAAATGAATGCACACTATCCTTACTTGGTTGGATGATGAGTTTGTCCTTAAATCTGCGGATGGTTTGTCCAAGAAAATCGAAGCCGTCTTTGTGATCTTCCCCCGAAAAAGTAGACACCAAGAAAAGACAAAGTAAACTACTTTTTTCGGAGGAAAAAATGATAAGACAAAAAAGAACTTATTCACCAGAATTCAAGCAAGAAGCGATCCAACTGTGGCAAAGTAGCGGTAAAAGTGCAACAGCTATTGAAAGTGAGTTAGGCATTACACACGGTTTGCTCTCACGTTGGAAACGAAAACAAGATAAAAATGGGCAGAATGCCTTTCCTGGAAAGGGAAGATTGATGCCTGAGCAAGAAAAAATGAGGCAACTGGAAAAAGAGAATGCTATTTTGCGGCAAGAAAGAGACATTCTAAAAAAAGCAGTCGCCATCTTCAGCGTTCCAAGCCGATGAGATACCAATTTATTGAAAATCACCGAGAAACATTTTCGGTGCGGCGGATGTGTAAACTGCTGGCAGTGTCGTCAAGCGGCTATTATGATTGGCGAAAACGACCAGATAGCAAGTTGAAGATGGCGAATGACAAGCTAACAGAGAAAATCAAAGAAATTCATGCTGAACTCGACCTCTTTTCTCGACGTATTGTGGGCTGGGCAATGTCAAAGCGGATAACAAGTGACTTGGTAACCAATGCTTTGGAAATGGCTATTGAGCAAAGAAAACCAGATGCCGGATTATTACATCATTCAGACCGAGGCAGTCAGTATACGGGAAAACCTTATCGAGAGCTTCTGGCAGCAAACGAAATGCTTGTCAGCATGAGCGGTAAAGGGGATTGTTGGGATAACGCGCCCACGGAAAGTTTTTTCAGCACTCTAAAAAGGGAACAAGTGCATCACAAATATTACGAAACCCGCAATTCGGCACGAACTGATATTTTCTTTTACATCGAGGCCTTCTATAATAGAAAGCGTCGCCATTCAACGTTGGATTATCTCAATCCAATGACATTTGAAGAGATTTATTTTAAGCATCTTTTTGTCTCTTCTGTGTGTCTATAATATTGGGGGAAGATCAGTTTGTAATGCGGGCGCTTTCTTGGACACAAAAAAGCGCCCGCACGACAATTTATGCAGATATCCCTGGGAGATATATCTCGACATAGCCCGTCGTACCATTCACTCGTATCATCTGCCCATCCTTTATCAAGCGGGTCGCATTCTCAACACTCACGACTGCGGGAAGGCCGTATTCCCTCGCGATTATCGCTCCATGAGTAGCGATTCCCCCCACTTCTGTGACGAGTCCTTTTATAGACACGAAAAGAGGGGTCCAGCTAGGATCGGTGTACTCAGCAACGAGAATATCTCCCTCATCAAGGTCCGCATCTTCCATCTTGTTTACAATGCGTGCGCGGCCTTCGATAATACCTGATGATACGGCCACACCTGGGAGCGCATCAATCGGAATGTCTTTCTTGTCATATTCCCCGGTTATGATTTCACCATCTGAAGTCACTAATCTGGGAGGTGTGAGTTTTTCATAGGTTTGGTATTCTGCTTTTCTTTTGATAATGATGTCATAGTCAACCTTGCCACTTTTTACCGTCTCACGTAACTCATCAAAATATAAGAAGTAACTATCTTCCTTCTCCCGGAGGATACCCTTTTTCACAAGCTTCGCTGCTTCTTTGAGCAGGGCTTTTTTATAAATAAAGTATCGTTGAATGTAGGAGAATTTTGGATATTCACGATAGCCAATATGGTTCCGTATCATTCCGGCGATTTTCTTTACCTGCTTTGCTTTCCTCTTGCCACCGCGCAGCTTCTCCAGGCGATTTGCGAAGTCTTGTATTCTTTCTTCTGATTCTTTGATGCCCTGCTCATGTTTTGCCATCCGTGCATTTGGTTCAAAGTTTCTGATATTGCTCAGAATCATGGGGATGAGCTGTGTCGGCTTCTCGCTCCAGCGAGCTGTGGTGATATCAATATCACCAGAACAGCGCATACCGAAATGATCGAGATACGCTTGGATTGACTCAGTGACGGCACTGCCACCTGCAAGCTTTGCCAGATCATCGAAGAAGGTTTCATCCTTTGCATGCTCAAAGTAGGCCAGCACTTCAGGGTATTTCCGGACGACATCCCCGACATCTAACAATGCGAGGCCTGCGTCAGCAGTGACACTGTTCGGTACCGATTGAATAAAGGTGTCAGCAGCATTCTTTTCACCAAGCCATTTTTCAATCTTTTTGTTTAACCATTGTCCCGCCAACAGCGGAACTGCAATTGCTCCTGCCGCCTCTGGCGTTGTTATCTTTTTTCTGCGACCATGGTGATCGTCCTCGATATACGCGAACAGATCATCTCCCGATAGCTTCTCAATCTCCTGTTGTAACCGTTCAATTGATTGTGTTTCTTTATCGATAAGTTTTCTGACAATATCCGGGTCGTTCTTGCGGTAAATCTTGAACGCATGAATGAGCGGTGCAAAGGAGACATCATCTTTACTCACCTGAAAGACTCGGTCTTTGCCTCGCGGGAGCGTCTTTATATACTGTTTCTGTTTTGCCAATTTCTTTACGGCATTTGTAAGCAGGTCATCACCCATTGCACCAAGAAGGCTGCTCGCCATTGCACGTCCCATAAATGAAGTGAGATCCTGGCTTAAATCAAGAAACAGCCTGCCGCCAAGCTCAAAATACACTGCGGGATTGTTACCAAGTACGGTTTTCAAGAAATACATGCCAAGCGGTTTGATGGGGTCTGTCATCATCTGCAAATGGCCGCCGGACATATACACATGATTCATTCCGTCATTTCGCTCGGGGATGGGGTATAAAGTCGTGATTGGCCGACTCTGAACAATGTAGAGTTCGTTCTCATGACGACACCATTCAATATCTTGAGGGCAGGAGAAATAGTTCTCTATTTGTCTCCCCAGTTGTGCCAGTTCCAGGATTTGAGCATTGGTGAGAGCCTGCATAGCTCTTAGATCAGATCCAATTTCCCGTTCCTCTGTACCGCCATTTTTCAAGGTATAGATAGCGTGGTTCTTCTTTCCAATTGTTTTACTGATTATCTCGCCTGCCTGCACCTTATAGTTGTCCGAGTTGACCAATCCTGATACCAGCGCTTCACCGAGGCCATAGCTTGCATCAATTGAAACGATCTTCCTGTTCGATGTGACCGGGTCAGCCGTAAACATGATGCCCGATGATTCGGGTATGACCATACGCTGGACCACTACAGCCAAAAACACCTTTCTATGATCAAACCTATTGTGGATTCTGTACATGACGGCTCGGTCGGTGAATAACGAAGCCCAACATTTACGCATATGCTTTAGAATCGAATCTTTTCCAATGATGTTCAGGTAGGTATCATGCTGTCCTGCAAAGGATGCCGTAGGCAAATCTTCTGCTGTCGCACTTGAACGTACTGCATAGGAAAGTTTTTCTCCATGAGTTTGCAGCTCTGCTGCGATAGCGTCTGTTATATCTTGAGGGATTTCCTGATTCTCAATGACGCTACGAATTTGTGCATTGATCGCACTGATTTCATCCTGATGATGAACTTGCATTGTCGAGAGTTGGTCCAATAGCCCGTTCAGTTCGGCGCAGCGCTCAAATGTTTTTATATAGGCGTCTGTCGTGACACAGAAACCTTCCGGGATATGAATCCCTTCAATTGCAGCCAGTTCGATAAGATTCGCACCCTTTCCGCCCACGCTGGAAATATCAAATTGAGTCTTATTGTGAATTCTTTGAATATACGATTGCATCCTATTGCTCCCAAAAATCAGGTATGCGTTTCGATTCCGAAGCGCACCATATCAAGAAATGAATTCTTCTTTTCAAAGAATTTCTCCCAATATCCATCGTCATGCATTTTTTCTGCATCTGTTAATTCCGCAGCCAGCTTCATTCTGAAGTATTCAGAAACAACTTGAACGAGTTCATACGCTTCCTTGGAATCTATCCCTTCTCTTAGAGAAATCTTGTTGAACAACTGCATCATCTGGCTTTCCCGCTCTGCATTCATCGCGCCATACTTTTCTTCCATATGTGCTCTGAATTGGTGAATCTCATGCTTCAGTTCATCAGGTGTTGAGTAAAAAGCTTCGAAGAAAATCTTATTCAGCTTGGGATGCTTTCTCATATAGTCAATTGTCTTTAGACCATTTTGATCTTTCGCTTCAAAGAAGTCCCCGTATTCAGTAGCAGACTCTTGATTTAATTCAGGGGCCATTTTATCGAAGCATCGTTCCAAAACAGTGATATAGAGTTTTTTCTTACTCCCAAAATGATGAAAAATGAGTGCTTTCGATATCCCTGCTGCCTCTGCAAGCATAGCCGTAGAAGTCTTTGCATACCCATGCTGGACAAAGACTTCGAAGCAGGCATCTATAATTTTCTCTTTCTCATATAACTGTAAGGGCAAAATAACACCTCCTTATCTTGCTGACCATCGGTTAGTAACAGTATAGCATTTTGCTGACCGATGGTCAATATAAAAGTGCTTTTATATGGAGACCAGGACAAAATGAGGCAAAAAAAATTATTGGTTATATTCGCATTAGCACCGATCAGCAGGACTTGGATACACAACGTCATTTATTGCTCGAATATGCTCGCAAACAACATCTGTTTATTGATGAATTCGTTGAGGCAGCGGTTTCATCACGCCAAGGCACAGGCAAAAGGAGAATTGAAGAGCTGGAGGCAAAGCTGCAGGAAGGGGACACGTTATTAGTTGCCGAACTCAGCTGCCTGGGTTGAGAAATGCTGCAAGTGCTCAATATCATCAACAACCTGAGCGCAAAGGGTGTGAAAATTACTTTTGTGCAACAGCTAGAACTATCAACCACAGGTTCCCACGGCAAGTTATTGTTGGCTATTTACAGCTATTTTGCTGAAGCAGAGCGGGAATTTATCTCCATGCGCGTCAAGCAAGGGCTGACGCCCACCAGAGCGAAAGGTGTGAAACGGGGACGGCCGTACAAAAGCAGCATCTATTTCTGGGAGCAAATCATTATGATAAATTGTGGGTCGTATCTAGAATCTCCCCCAAGATAAGGCATTTCATGTGTGACCTAGTACCGTAACTTTCTAAAAATGTAGGGCGATTTGATAAATCGCCACTCTGGGCGAATTGCCAATTCACCCTACAAAATCATAAAGTTGCGGTACTAGTACGGGCCGCTTACGTTTGAGTATGCCAAATTACATCTGCGCTGTACTAGGCCATCACGTTTGCCATGGGTTGAATTACTGTAACGTTCGAATAAATGCAACAATGTCCAATATTTGGTCATCGGTCAGTGCTGGATTGCCCCCTTTGGGTGGCATATCTACGCCGGTTGTATTCAACGGGTCTCCAGAAGGGCGACCTGTTTTGATGAATTCTAACATTTCATCATCATTCTTGTCCCGTAGAAAATCGCTGGTTGTAAACGGTTTACCCAATCCTTCAATACCTTCTCCATCTGCCCCATGACAGGCGATGCAAATTTGGTTGTATTGCTCTTGACCAGCTTCTGGATCACCTGTGCTGACAACGGCCGTTTCCTCATCCGCAGCAGAGGTATCATCATCACCACCACCACCACAAGCAGCCAGCCCAACGAGCAACAGTGCCATTACGATTAGCCAAAATGTATTTTTTGTTTTCATAAAATTCTCCCTATGAATTATTATTAATATTCCCGTATCCTGCATATTGCAGAGATCGAATTTTCTTTATTCGCCACCACTTTCCATATCATGATCCTCCATCCCTTCCCCCATTTCATCTTCATGTTGGTGCGTGGAGAGGGTGGTCGGATCAAGCTTGCCATCTGCAATTTCTTGCTGCAGCATGACAAAATCGGCAATGATGCCACTGTTTTCAGACACATAGGTTTCTGCCTGTTCTTGCGTGGCAAAAGGAGCTAAACTCCAGCCCATCGGTGTCATCAGCCCCTCATCCAATACAAAAACCGCTTCCTCCGCATCAATCCAATCTTTTGTGTCAAAATCATGCACCCAATAAACGTGAACATCTTCCTGATGTTTTTGGTCATGTAGCAACATGCCGCCAACATCATCAAACCGACGTACCTCGCCTGTTGTTGTGACATAAGAAGCTGCAAAGCGTTCTTCATTGATGATCATGCTACATTCATCACAAACGTCTTCCCCGTAGAGAATTTCTGGCGGTTCATCTAAGTTTGCAGCTGGGCTGCAGCCTATTAAAAATGCAGCAATAAGCAGTGCAATGGGTAAAATAAAATAACGGACCTTTTTTTGACTTCTGTCCTTCATTATAAGATTCCTCTTCGCTTAAAAATTTGTGTGGCTATGCCAAAGGGTAAAATTACCCATGCCAGCAACAAGCCAATCAATGCGGGAAACAACTGCATTCCGTAAGTACGATAGGCGTAAACACCAGCAGGCCCTAGTACCTCTAAATTTTGGCGCAAGTCTAAAACGGCCGCTATCTTAAACAGTTGCAGTGGGTTGACCAAAGCCAATGCAAACAGTTGGCTAACATTGAGCTGTAAGACAAGGGCTGTACCCATCACACCCAAATCGCCAAAAAAGACAAGAATGAGCCAAAGGAAAAGTGCAATGCCCACAGCAGTTGCGCCCTTATGTACCGCTGCCGAAATCAAAAAGCCTAAACTTAAGCTAACAATTGCCAGCAAAAACGACAGCAGGATGAGCGTTAAGAACACACTAAAATCAGTACCACCCCCTTGCACGGCAATCAAAACGCCTGTGAGACCAAATCCCAAGCCTAATGCTGCCAGTAAAGCCAATGACAATCCTACAAACTTACCCAATAACATTTCCATCTGGTTGATGGGCTGTGCCAGCAGGTAAAGCAACGTGCCATTTTCCCGTTCGCCTGCTAAACTGAGTGCGCCCAGAGTTAAACCCATCAAAGGCACAATCATTAATACCATATTGATCAGGCTGGCACTGGTCCGACCAAATCCAGCCAGACCATAATCACCCGTGCCTGATAGTGCCATCCAGGCCAACGCCAATGACAAACCGGCAAAGGCAACGGTATATAGGCCAAACCAGCGATTCCGCTGGGCATCACGTAGTTCTTTTTGGGCTAAAATTAGGATGTTTTCAAAGTCAATCATAAGATTTATCTTGAGTTATTCAACTGTAAAATCGTCTATTGTGACGTCGGCTTCATGCAAAATACGCATTACTTTGCCTTTTTCACCGGGAGAAACTTGTACGCGCACCCCACGGCCGTTTTGATTAACAGGCATTCCGTGAGCCGTGAGCGTTTTTATGGCTGGTGCAATTTCCATATCTGCCATGTAAAGATGGAGGGTTGATTCCAAACCGAGCTGTTTTTCTACCTTGTGTGGAGGGGCATCAATAATTAATTTCCCAGCCTCTAATAAGAGCACCCGATCTGCCAATGTGGTGATTTCCTCAAAACGATGCGAGGTAAATAGCAATGTCTTGCCGTCTCGTTTGAATTTTAGCAGCAGCATCAGAAAATCTTCACGAGCGCGAATGTCTAGATTGGCGGTTGGTTCGTCCAGCATCAAGATGGGCGGGTCTGCCAGCAAAGCCAACGCCAGGGCTAATCGCTGCTTGAGTCCGCCAGACAATTCACCAACTTGCTTGGATAAATGCGCCTGTAAATTCAGGCGTGCTAGCAATGGGGAAAAATCATGATCTGTGGGTACTTTTTTGAGCCGCGCATAAAATGAGAGTGTGTCGGTTACGGTCATGTCGTCGTGGAAGTTCAATTCCTGCGGGACAAACCCAACCAGACGACGCACGGCCTTCCCATTCTGGCAGATATCAAGGTCGTTGATGGTGATGTTTCCCTTGAAGGGGATGAGATTGAGCAGACAGCGCAGGGCGGTTGTCTTGCCAGCCCCATTTGCACCCCAGAAGGCGACTGCTTCGCCTGCTTTTACGGTGAAGGTGAGGTCGTTAACGGCCGTTAATTTGCCAAATTTTTTCGTGAGTTTTGTTACGTTAATCATCTAGTTTCCAATTAAGTGTTTCGCAGTAATTGTTAATTGTAGGCTTATGTATGCCGCGAAACACTAGTTTTCAAACCGATAGCGTCGCCAATGCAGCCTGGGCAGTATGGCCAATCCCACGGCAACAACCAACAGTGCCATTGTTGCCCACAACCAACCTTGGCCATCGGGCTGGGGCAAGGCGGGCGCTTCGGCTGGGATAGTGGGGAGCATAAACGGCCGTTCATCCACCAGTTTTGGCGAAGGACGTACCGCAGGGAATGCTTTGGCCGCGAAATCAATTGCATTGGAAGACGGGCTGTATAAAAATAGACGGAGCGTCGGTTCCTGCTCCATCAAATTTTCAAAAAGACGCTCCGATTTGTATTCGATATCACCTTGGCCATCCGCATCTGCATCATAACCGGCATAATCGCTCCAAAAATTACCCTGGCCTGCCACTGTCCAACTATTCGCCTGAAAATGACCGCCACTCCCAGAAATAGAGACCTGCTCTTCATTCTCGACAAAGCTGTTGCCAGAAAACTCGTTGTGACGAACAGAGGGCATCATCTCCACCCCAATATCGTTGTAAGCAAAGACATTGCCGCTGAATTGCCCAATGCTGTCTACTTCACGAGGAGAGGTGTCTAGGTGTGCGCCGATACGATTGTCTAGGAACAGATTGTCGATGAGGACGGCATCATCCATATCTTTTAGCCCAATGCCATAGCCACTTGGGCCACGATTGCCAGAAATTGTGTTGTTGAGCAAATTAACGCGACGACTGTACATCATAAATGCGCCAACTGAGTTGTCGAGCAGCCTGTTTTGGGTGATCAGCGCGTCGTCACAATACATGAAGTGGAGTCCGTAACGGCCGTTACTGACATCATTGTTGCGAATGGTTAACCGCTCTGAATACCATAAAACAACATCCCGCCCTTTGGTAATAACATTGTTTTCAATTAACACATCATTACTGTACCAAACCCGGATTGGGTCACCACGGCGAGGCACATCTAAATCTTTACTGCTAATCTGATTATCACGAATAATGGTGCCATGCGCTTCCCGCAAATAGATGCCAAACAGCGTGTTTTCAAAGCGATTCCCTTCTAACAGGGCACTTTCCCCTTCGACGGCAATACCAGAGTTTTCCTGGTCTAACACTTTGCCGCTGTTTTGAATCACAAAACCACGAATGGTGATATCGGGTGCTTGAATATGGACGACGGTGCCTTCATTCTCGCCATCTATCACCGGCCAATCAATGCCGATGAGGGTGATCGACTTG
>QQUD01000276.1 GCA_008501785.1 Chloroflexota bacterium | reverse complement strand
TTTAGTACGCGATTTACTCAATTTGCGGTCCGTAGCTCATGACAAAAATGTACCCGAGTATCTACCTGCAAATATCGAGATTTCGCATAGTATTAAGTTTTCTCAATCTATTATCGAAATTTTCCGCCAAACCTACAACCGATTCATTCATTTGATTTTGATTTATTCCACAAAAATAGGCGTTACTTTGCAAAACAAAGATATTCGCCGCTATTTAGGGTATATCTTCATCGTCAATATTGTTGCCATTTTACTGTTCCTGCTGTTTGGAGGGTTCATTTAATGCAAATAGAATTGTTCGCATTTGCGCAGGGCGTGCTGCTGCTTTTGCTGGCTCCGGCGATGGTAGGTGTCGTGCAATATTTCAAGGCGCGATTACAGCGACGCACCCGCCGCTTATCGTTCATCGGCCAACCATACCGCGATTTGCTGAAGCTGCTGCGCAAAACGGCCGTTCGGCCACAAACAGCATCTCGTTTCTTTGGCATCACACCTGCTCTGCTTTTTGTCACCTATGGCGGGTTAGCTTTCACCATTCCGATACTTCAACCCGAGACTTTTATTGCTGCTGATTTAATCATGATCATTTATGCGCTGGGATTGGCGCGGTTTGTGTTGAGCCTGGCGGGATTGGACGCGGGTGCGCCATTGGGTGGGGTGGGGGGCAGCCGAGAAATGTTCCTTCACTTTATCACCGAAATTTGTCTATTTCTGATTTTGGCAGCATTGGCACTGCAATGGGATACGGTGAACCTGGAAGCATTGATCACAAACCAGGCTAATAACTGGAAATTGACCTTTGTACAGCCGCAGTTTCTGCTGATGGGGCTGGCGTTTTTTATTATTGTTTTGTTTGAAAACGGCCGTATTCCCATCGACAACCCCACCACCCATCTCGAACTCACTATGAGCCATCGCGCCATCACCCTCGAATTTGCAGGCTTCGACCTGGCGCTCATCGAATGGGCAGAAATGATCAAATTTGCCTTCCTGACCACCTTGTTTTTGGATTTGTTTGTCCCACTTTCACTGGTGCGTACATGGTCGTTTCTCCCTGGAGCCGGATGGCATTTTGTCGCCACGACCATTGATTATGGATTGAAACTCCTTTTCTTTTTATTCATCCTCGCCTTTTGGGAAATGCAGCGGCCTAAGCTGCGGCTGCGGCAGGTCATTCGCCCTGGGTTAATGGCAATTGTGTTTTGCCTGATTGCCATTGTTTACATTGTGGCAACGGTGTTGTCGGAGAGCGCATAATGGAAATTAGCTTTGTGGATCCATTGGAAATTGTGCTCGTGTTAATCACTTTGTACATCAGCACATCTAACTCTGTGCAGCGCATCATTCGTTTTTATCGCATTCAGTCGGTTTTATTAGCCATCATCACCGGCCTCACCGTTTTTGGAAAATGGGCAGAATACCCGGCCAGAGGAGAACAGTTAGGCACGTTAGGATTGGCACTCCTGGTAATGGTGCTGCCATTGATGCTGGCCGGGTTTATTGAGCCAGTATTGGTGCGTGCCACGGTCTCTTCTGGTGGATGGCTGCGTGTGGACATGGAGGTAAAACGCGCAGCGCGGCGCATCTGGCGCAGAAATGAAAAGGTAACTGCGGCAAAAGCACAAGAGTTGTTTGGTTTCATTGGGCTGGTCATTTTGGCAGTGCTGGTCGCATTCCAATTAGATGCCGCACGCGGATTTCGCATTGGATTAATGGTGTCGCTGACGCTGCATCTGGTTGGTTTGTACAACATGGTGGTCAAGCGCGACCTCATTTCGCAAGTGATTGGTCTTTTGATTATGGATCATGGCTTGTATTTGGCTGTCGTCAAGGTTGTTGAAATCCCATTTCCAGCCGCTTTGTTTGTGTTGGGACTTCTGTTTTACACGTTGATCACAATTGCAATTTTAGTGTTTATGCTGCCCATGGTGCGCCGTCTCACTGGCAGCATTAATTTAGATGAAATTGCCAAAGAATCGTTTTTGGAAGGATAGCTGATGCTAGACGCACCTTGGATGTCAACAATTTTTGTTGGGGTGACTTTATTTTTCCCTTTGGGGTTAGGTATTATTGGTTTTGTGCTGCTCCGTTTTGCTGGCGGCCCCCGCGTGAGCCGGTTGATGGGGTTGTTAACGGCCGTTACCTCCATCATCCTCCTCATTCTTTCCATTCTCTTCATCACTACCCCACCCGAAAACCCCATTAGATTCTACATCGGGCAGCCCTATCTTTCCATTTACATCGATTCCCTCAGCCTCTACTTCATTTTGATCGTCAACGCCATTGCCTTTGTGGCAACCTGGAATGCCCTTCCATACCTCGAGTCAGAAAAACCGAGCAACCTGTTTCAGCATCCCACATTCTTTTATGCATCTGTCAACTTTTTCCACTTCACCATGGTGCTGGTGCCCATGATGGACAATTTGATTGGCTTATGGATTGCCATTGAATTAACCACACTGGCATCTGCCTTTCTGGTCGGTTACACCAACACCAGAAACGCCTGGGAGGCGGCGTGGAAATATTTGATCATTACCTCAACAGGCATCATTGTGGCATTTTTGGGAACCATTTTTCTGGTGAATGCCGTACCGTTAACACAAACCGTCGATTTGCAACTGCTTAATTGGACACACCTAGTTGATTTGGCAAAAGTTGACCCGCATTCATGGAAAACCGATTTTATGCAGCTTTCATTCATCTTTATTTTTGTGGGGTATGGCACCAAAGCAGGGTTAGCGCCAACGCACACCTGGCTGCCAGATGGTCATGGTGAAGCACCGGCACCGATCAGCGCTTTGCTCTCTGGCGTCCTGCTCAAATCAGCACTGTACGCCATCTTGCGCTTTTACACCATCACCAACATTGTAATGGGAGACAGTCGCTTTACCTCAATAGTAATGCTCACCATTGGGCTGTTTTCGCTGCTGCTCGCCACACCATTTATCATGAAAGAAAACCGATTTAAACGCATTTTGGCTTATCACAGCTTGGAACACATGGGCATCATCACCTTTGGCATTGGCATTGGTGGGCCAATTGCACTGGCGGGAGCGCTGCTGCACGCCTTAAACCACGCCATCACCAAAGCGCTCATGTTCCTGTCCTATGGCAATGTGCTGCGCCAATATCGCCAAGCACATCCCAACGCCACAGATTTTGACGAAACAACCATCACCGGGGTGCTGCGTACGATGCCCATCACGGGCACGATTATGATGATTGGTGGACTGGCGCTGGTAGGGATGCCGCCGTTTAACATTTTTATGAGTGAGTTTATTATTTTATGGGGAGCGTTGACGCAATTTAACGAAACAATGGTGATTCCAGGATGGCGTTGGATTGTGATTACGGCCGTTTCCCTCTTCCTCCTCTCTACCGCGCTCATCTTCTTTGGACTGGTGCGCCATTTGAGCCGCCTGGTGTTGCATAAAATGGAGCCAGAACCGACGTTACAAGAACGGCCGTTTCAAGACCTATTACCCCTATTTTTGCTGCTTGGATCGGTGATCGTGATGGGCGTGTGGGTGATCCCCGCACTATCTACGCTGATTACGAAAAGCGTTGACATTGTGCTGACGGGGGGTATGTGATGGATTTTGTAAATCACCTGGAAGAGATTTGCTCACAGCCGCTGATTCAACTGCCGCGAACGGCCGTTAACGAATGCCATCTGATTGTCGCCAACGACCACGATCTGCGACTCATTGCCCAATGGGCAAAGGAGATGCAGCTTTACCTTTGTACGCTGGTTGCCAGCGACGAGCGCATGTTGGAAAGCCATCAATATAAACTCTATTACGTATTTTCTGCACCAGATGGCGATTTTTTGATTCTTGAATATCCGCTGCCAGGAACACGACCGTTAGCCTACATCTCCATCCGCGACTTGTATCCATCAGTTGAACCGCTCGAACGCAAAGCCTTCGATCTGTATGGCGTGATTCCGATTGGATACGCCGATGGGTTGGGGCGATTTGTGCTGCATGATGCTTATCCAGGCAATTTACACCCGCTGCGGCGCACACGCAATTATGAAAACCTGAAGCGCCGCCAATCCAAGAGAAACGTTGCCGCAACAGGTCCGCGTCTTGTTTATCCCGCAGGCATGATGGTGCTGCCGGTTGGCCCGATTCATGCGGGTATTATCGAAGCAGGGCAATTTCCTTTTGTAGTAGCAGGTGAGGTGATTGAAGATGTGCCGGTCCGGTTGGGGTATAAACATCGTGGTATTGAAAAATTGTTGGAATCCCATTACTCATTGTTGACAGGATGGGAATTGGTAGAAAAGGTGTCGGGCGATTCGTCTTTTTCGCATAGTATGGCGTTTTGTTTAGCTGTTGAGTCATTAGCCAACGTCATTATTCCAGAATCGGCGCAGCTATGGCGGGCGCTGTTGCTGGAACTAGAGCGTATTTACAATCACATTGCTGACGTTGGTGCATTAGCGCATGATATTTCGCTTGATGTTGTTGCTGCGGATTTGGCGGTTTTGCGAGAAACGGCCGTTCAGCTCAATCATCGGCTGTGTGGGCACCGGCTGCTGCGCGGGATTAACCGCCCCGGTGGCATTGTGTTCCCGCACACACCCGACTTGACACCTGTGCCTGCTTTTTTAACCAACCTGCAAAAAGAATTTTTAGCATTGAGTCATTTGTTATTGGAACTGCCATCTTGTCGAGACCGGATGATTACGACCGGGGTTCTCACGACACAGGAGGCGCAGCAAGGCGGGGCCACAGGCTTGGCGATGCGGGCGACTGGTGCAATAACGCATGATTTTCGATTGCGGCATCCGATTGGGGTTTATAAACGGCCGTTAATCCAAACCATCATTCGTGAACTAGTGCCACAAGACCGGGAAAGCAGCGGCAACTTGGCTGGCGTATACAAATCTGACTTAAAAGGGGATGTATTTGCCCGAATGGCACTGCGTATAGCCGAAGTCAATAGTTCAATCCGAATTTGCATTCAGGTAATTGATGAATTAACAAAGTCCGTCGCCCAACAAGAAACCTGGTGCGCCATTGATGCACAAGTAAGCGCCGCTCCCAGCTTTGAATTTGGCCTGGGCTATGTCGAAAACTGGCGTGGTGATCTCTTCTACTGGGTGATGAAAGGCCCCAACAACGCCATTTTTCGCTGCAAGGTGCGCGATCCTTCGGTATTTAACTGGTCTGCACTACGAACCGCCACCCGCCGCAAACCACGGCAAGATCAACCCGGCAAATATTGGGAAAACATCCTGGCCGACTTCCCACTAATAAACAAAAGCTTCAACCTATCGTACGCAGCGAATGATTTATAAGATTTAGAGCTATGATGTCAAAACAAAACAAACCACCGGACAACATCTTCCAATTATTGTGGCGCAACTTGCGCCATATTTTTACCCGTAATCAACCATTTACAGACGCAGTGCAAGGTCCAGATTTGGCAACCACAAAACCACGATCCTTATTTTTGCGCCATTTAGATTGTGGGTCTTGTAATGGTTGTGAACTGGAACTAAACGCCTTGTCAAACCCAATTTATGACATGGCCCAATATGGCATTCGCTTCGAATCTTCGCCGCGCCATGCAGATGTGATCATTCTCACGGGTCCCTACACGCGCAATTTAGACAACGCCGCTCAACTCACCACAACCGCCACACCCGACTGTCGCATTGTGACGGTAGGGGACTGCACAGAAAATGGGGGCGTGTTCCAAGACTCGTATGCGATTGTGCCGCGTCCACCCCAAATAGAAAGCGCTGTTGCAGCCCATATTCCAGGCTGCCCGCCAACGCCTACAGAAATTTTGCGTGTCTTGCTCTATTTGCCAGAACCAAAATGAGCATACGAAATATGTTACAATGAAAATGGTACAAGTCGTATTGTCGCATAACGGCCGTTCGGCAAAACAAACGGCCGTCACAAAAACCGTATAGGATTCACCATGATAGGCCGCACACTCGGTAATTACCGCATCATTGAGCAAATCGGCTTAGGAGGCATGGCGACCGTTTTTAAGGGATACGATCCCGACACCGACCGCTATGTAGCCGTAAAAATTCTCCCCCAACAATTCTCTGCTGACCCACAATTTCGTGAACGCTTCCAACGCGAAGCCAAAGCCATTGCCAAACTAGAACATCTCCACATTCTGCCAATCTTTGCGTATGGCGAGGATGATGGCATCTCGTACATGGCAATGCGCTATCTGCAAGCCGGCACGTTGACGGATCGCATCAGCAAAGGAGCGCTGCCATTTGCCGAAGCCGGGCGTATTCTTAGCCAGCTTGCCAGTGCGCTCGATCATGCCCACACACACGGCATTCTGCACCGGGACATGAAGCCCAGCAATGTGCTGCTTGATGATGAGGGCAATGCGTACTTGATGGATTTTGGTATTGCTAAAATTGTAGAAGCAACGGTGGACCTGACTGGCGACCGCCTGCTAGGCACGCCAGCTTACATGAGTCCAGAACAGTGCCAGGGCATTAACATTGGTCCGGCAACCGATATTTATTCGCTGGGCATTATTTTGTATGAAATGGTGACGGGAAGACGGCCATTTCACGCCGAAACCCCCATCGCCGTCATTTTGCAACAGCTAAACGATCCGCTCCCACCCCCACACGAGTTGCGTTCCGATTTACCACCACAAGCCGAAAATGTGATCTTCAAAGCCTTAGCCAAGAAGCCCGAATCACGTTACCAAACAGCCACTGAGTTAGCGAATGCGTTTAACAAAGCAATTGCCCAGGCAACAACGGACGTTGGTACAACACGCCCCGTTTACACGACACCAGAACCAGAACCGGAGCCTGAAACCATCCCGCATACACAAGCTGCATCTGTTGAAAAACGACAATTTCCCGGTTGGGCTTGGGGTCTGACTGGGGTCATCGCTGCTGCAATGCTGATAACAGTTGGTTTTTTTCTGGCAAATCGCAGCAGCAGTGGGGAGCAAAAGCAATTGGCTGATATACCAGAGACAGTGGAAGTGGAAACGGCCGTTTCCCCCGCAGCCACCACTACTCAATCCAACAACCCCCAACCTGCCGCGCTGCCACCACCCGAGTGCCAACCTGGGGAAACCCTGCTTTTTTTCGACGATTTTGAAGATGGCATTTTAAATGGGTGGGATCTTTCAGATGCAAGCAGCAATCCAACCACTACTAGCTGGGAAATTGCGACAGATGGCAACAACCATGTGCTGGCTGGAAAAGGCCACAATTGGGCGGTTCCCCAAAATATTTTTGGTCAAAATGTTGCGCTGCATCTTAGGATATTGCCTAATCTGACTGGTGATTTCCATGTGAATGTGCGGATGGAAGACGGAGGCCGTTACTACATCGGCCCAGGTTTCATCTTCCGTGATCCAATCGATTTCAACCTGGCAAATTGGCACTACCAGCCAGACGATGAATGGCACGAAATGATGGTTCAGCTAAAAGATAATCGAATACAGCTGTTCTGGGATGGTGTGCTGGTAGCCGATGAAGAAGACCTCGAACCAGTTCTAGGGGGTGGCATTGGCCTGGAAAACGGCAGTGGTACCGTTTGGTACGATGACATCCTTCTTTGTGGCCTTTCGGATCCAGTAGTAGAGGAAAAGCCAACGCCTGATTCGCAGCCACTCACAACGGATGAGTCGATTAATGCATTCGACTATGTAACACCAATAGCTGCTGAGAACAATTTGAAAGTGCTTGGCAATCCTTCCTGGCATCCAGATGGCAAGCAAATCAGTTTTACTGCCATTGAGCAAGGGGGAAATCCCAATGACGACAGCCAAATTTACGTTGTCAATTTTGATGGTTCAAGCCTAAGCCAGCTACCTAAAGTTGGCAATGACGTCAATGCAGTTTGGAGTCCAGATGGAGAATGGCTGGCATTTCACAGCAGTTGTGATCTGTTCAAGATGCGGTCGACTGGAACTGATGTGTCTTGGATTGGTGGAATGGCCCCAGAATGGTGCGTGGAAGCATTGGCCTGGGCCCCAGACAGCCAATGGTTGGTGTATACAGCACTCCCCCGTGAGGCGCAGGTAACAGATGGCACTCGCCGCATCATGCTTACATCTGCAGCCGGAGAAGAGGAGCAGCTCATTGACACTATGGCTAAAAATGATGACTGCTGGCAGCATGTTGAAATTGCCTTCAGTCCAGACGGTTCGCAAGTTGCTTACGTAGATGGTGATTGCCAACCCCAGCTATTAGACCTTAGCACCCTACAATCAAAACCAATTGCAGAATTTCCAAATAAGTGGACATCGGAATGGTATCCGCAATGGAGTGAACAGGCTGTGGAGGTTACGGCCGTTTCCACCCCCACACTCAACTTCGTAGCCAGCAATCAATTCGCTGGCAGTCCAAACTGTGGCAAACCCAATATCGGCGACCTAAACGGCGATGAAACCCTAGATATATTTATTGGGAAGGGCAATGGAATGGAAGCGTGGCTGAATGATGGCAGCGGGCACTTCATTGAGGGACCACAAGTCGAAGATACCGCAGCAGGCGATGGTTCATGTTCTAACTTTGTGGCGCTGGGCGACCTGGATAGTGATGGCGACCTGGATGCAGTCGTCGGGATTTTCGAAGGTGACCACGGTGGCGACAATGTTGTCTGGATGAATGATGGAAACGGCCGTTTCACCAACAGCGAACAGCGGCTCAGTGGATCACATAGCTGGGCCATCGCATTGGGTGATTTTGATAGTGACGGAGACCTCGACATTTTTGATGTCAGTGGTGGGCCAAGCTTGATTTGGGAGAATGATGGAAACGGCCGTTTCACTCACAGCGGCCAACTCCTCGGCAAAAACGACAGCTGGTACGTCGATCTCGGCGATTTAGATGGCGATGACGACCTCGATGCCTTTGTCGCCAATGGCAACGGTACAGGTGCACAAGCCAACACCATCTAGCTCAACAACGGCACAGGCACATTCACCGACAGCAACCTACGCCTCGGCAACAACAGCACCCTTTTCGTCATCCTCACAGACCTTGACAACGACACCAACCTGGACGCCTTCACCACCAGCCAAGAATCAAACAATATCTGGCTAAACCAAAATGAGCAAAACTAGGGCTTCTAATATATTCTTCATTCGTTGATTCCTAACATTCGCTGTACTCACCTCTACCACTAAAGTTTTCTCGCCTCAGGCATCTAATAAATAGAGCGAGGAACAGCAAAGGCCTCAAATACTCTGTAACAAAACTGTTTTGCATCAAAACCAAATACATTGCAGAGCATTAAATGAGGTAAGTGACGAATTCATGCAGGATATGCAGCAGGTCGTGCGCCAGTGCCAGGAGGGGCACCTGG
>QQUD01001077.1 GCA_008501785.1 Chloroflexota bacterium | reverse complement strand
CCAGCACAGACACAGGCAGCAGCTAACGGAACAGCCATTAGCCGGCGGCATTTTTTACGGACAGCAGGATTGGGTGTACTCGCCGTGGGCACAGCAGCCGTTAGTTATAAAACATTGTTTGGAAGCGAGGACCCCGACAATCAGGCGAGCACAAGCGCCAGTGAAGTATTACCAGCGGCAACGATTGCACCGTTGGCAACCGTACCAACACAAAACAATTTACCTACGCCAGAAGTGAAAGTGATCACAAACGAGACTGCTGTGCAGCCAACCGCCGTACAGCAAACGGTTGTAGAGCCAACCGCAACGAGCATCCCTTTGAATGTTGTGCCAAACCAAAGTGCAGCATCACAAATGACCGTTGCCTGCCACAAAGGGATCACGTATGACGCTTACCCTGGCAAATGCCGCCATTACATTGATACGGATGGCGATGGGTATTGTGATTTATCCATTCCTTCGTCTACTTGATGACGAGCAGGTGCGACGCACTTTGGAAAGTGCGTCGCACCTCAACCACGAATCATTTATCTAAATTTGGAGACTAAACCATGAAAAAATTATTGACATTATTCTTTTTGACTGTACTTATTTCTACGCTTGCAGCATGTTCTGGTGAGGCGCTTGAATCCATTGACCTGGCTCAACCCATTACCGAGTTTGTGACTGAGGTAAGCGAGCAGCAAACGGTTAATACGGAGAGCAGCTTAGACAGTAAGGAACTATTGGCAGTAACGGCCGTTCCCCTCACCGTCACCTACGACAACGACGATCTAGAAGTTAGCGAAAGCAGCACCGACACATCAACCATCACGCTTAATGGCGACTCAGTCAGCGTTGAGGGTATCGGCGTGTCCGTGAATGGCAGTATTGTCACGATCACCGCTGCTGGTTCGTACAGCGTCAGCGGTACATTTCACAACGGTCAAATTGTCGTCGATACGCAAGACGAAGAAACTGTTAACCTGATTCTGAACGGCGTGGACATCACCTGCGCCACTAGCGCCCCCATTTACGTAAGCAATGCCGAAAAAACCGTGATTACACTGGCCAACGACACAGAAAATGTGATCACAGATGGCACGTCTTACGTCTTTCCTGATGCAGAAACGGATGAACCCAATGCGGCCATTTTCAGCAACGACGATCTCACTATCAACGGCAGCGGTTCGCTGACTGTTAATGCGAATTACAACAACGGCATTGATAGTGACGACGACCTGAAGATTACAGGTGGAAACATCACCGTCAACGCCGTAAACGATGGCATCAAGGGGCGTGATTCGATTGCTGTGCTGGATGGCAATATCACGGTCAATGCTGGCGGCGACGGGCTGCAATCGAACAATGATGAAGATGTGGAAAAGGGGTTTGTTTCGATTGAGGGTGGTGTGTTGGTGGTAACGGCCGTTTCCGACGGCATCCAAGCCGAAACACAGCTAAACATCAACAGCGGCACCATCGACATCGTGACTGGTGGTGGCGACAGCGCCAAAGGCTTAAAAGCCGGTGTCGATGTCACCATCAACGGTGGCACCATCACGGTTGATGCGGCAGATGACGCGATTCATTCAAACAGCAGCATCACCATTAACGGCGGCGACATGGTTTTGGCTTCTGCTGATGATGCGGTTCATTCAGAAGATACGCTGGTCATCAATAATGGCAACCTAACGATTACCCAATCCTATGAAGGGCTGGAAAGTGACATCATCGTGATTAATGATGGTAACATTCATCTCGTTGCCAGCGATGATGGTGTTAACGTAACCAGTGGCGATGTCAGCGGCGGTGAGTCTGTGACCCCAGGTAAATATCTGGAAATCAATGGCGGCACTCTTTTCGTTGATGCTGGCGGCGACGGGCTGGACTCGAACGGGACCGGCACAATGAATGGCGGTTTGGTGATTGTGAATGGACCGGAAAACGGCCGTAATGGATCGCTCGATGTAAATGGCACATTAGCCGTCAACGGTGGTTTTCTAGTAGCCGCTGGCAGCGCCGGTATGGCACAAAATGCAAGCACAGATTCAACCCAATACGCGGTATTGGAAACTTTGTCGTCCGTACAGGCAGCCGGTACGATGATTCACATCGAATCTGAAGATGGGCAGGAGATTTTAACGTTTGTCCCAACCAAAACGTACCAGACCCTTTTCATTTCTTCGCCAGAATTGGAAAATGGCACAACATACAACGTTTACCTGGGTGGCAGCACCACCAGCACTGTCACCGACGGTCTTTATGCCGACGGCGTGTACACGGCAGGCACCCAAGTTTCCAGCTTCACAATTTCTAGCATTGTAACCGGCGAAAGCGCTCAGATGGGCGGTGGCTCGCGTGGCGGTAACAGAGGAACACGGCCGTAAAAACCACCTTTAATTAATTGAAAAACCTGCTCAGTTGAGCAGGTTTTTTGTTGATGTAAAAGAAGAGATGATAACGAGTGGGAATATAATGGTCCAATTTACCGCATTGAAAATCAAAATGAAAAAGCTGTTTGTACGGGTCTTGGCATAAAGTCCATTTGATTGATAATCTGTTTATCAACCCCTAATTGTGCCAGTTCTCTAGGTTCAAGTTTAAACAATCCACCTCCATAAGAGCGTCCGATTTTCTTGAAAGTTTTTCCATTTACCTGCGTTAGCCAATTCCAAATTTGCTGCAAAAGCGTTTCATCCTGCATAAGATGATGGTTTAACAATGGCGTTGGATACAGCATAAGGTAAACATTCGGCGCTGTAGCCATAGAATGGTTACGAATAAAGCGGAAAGGTTGCTGATTGCGTCCCATGTAGGTGCAGAGAATCGGCGCAGGTGGCCGCTCCTCTTGCTCATACCAACGACGACGATGACGACAAAGGTAACGTTTGTCTATTTCTTGTTCACGTCCGAATTGTAAGTATTGCCAAAGGGTAGGATAATGAATTTTAATCGTTTGTTCTGGCAAATTACAATCTAGTAAGAAAAACCGCTTGCTGATAATTGGAGTACCGTCATCTTCGGCTGTAATTTCGTTACGTTGTAAATAACGGGGACTCGGCAATATCGGTTTTAGAAACTGGGGAGGCAACTTGTAAGTTGAAATTTGTTCAGGCGTTAAAATGAAGAATTTATTGGCTCCGGTTGCAATTCCTCGCTTAATTTTGAACAAATCAGACAAATAAAGAGGTGAATCCTTTAATGCAGGTGGCTCATTGGCTTGAAAAAGATGCGCCCACTTTGTTTTGGGTTCGAGACGATGAAACGGTATCTTTTTTTCCAGAGAGGGCTGGGAAAGCAGTTGTCCTGATGTAAAGTTTACAGGCTCATTCTTGTTTGGAGCAGTTTTCTGATACCAAACAACTGTAGATGAAACAAGTGCATCTTCAAATTGTGGCATGTCAGTTGCAAAGCGATGAATACGCAGGAGTTTAACTTGGGTTGTCAAATACTGTTTAATCTGCTGACCATAATTGACATCCATCCACTCGCTTGGTATGAGCCAACACCCAATCCCATTGTTTGTCAACCAATCATGTGCTAATAAAAGAAAATATGCGTAAAGACCAGATAGGCCACTAAGTTTGTAATCTGTTTTCTGGCGTAGGTATTTCTTATTTTCAGTCGGAATATGATGGTGACGAACATATGGGGGGTTGCATACCAATAAATTTACTTTTTGTTTTGCTGGTTTTGCGCGTGTAAAGTCGGCTAAATGCAGATTAAGATTATGCGTTTGCCAAAGCTCTTGGGCTGAGTTGCCATAGTGGGGATCGATTTCATATGCTTCAGCTTTCTCAATTAGCTCGTTGTCATATATCGCTAACAACGCAGAATAAAACGCGCCTGTGCCAAAGGCAGGATCAAGAAAATGTATCGACGTGTCAGACTCAAGAAAACGCTTTGTTTCCACAAGAATTGCATGAGCAAGCGAAGATGGCGTTGCAAATTGACCCAGCCGATTTCGTTCTGCTTGAGTTTTTGCTGCATCCAATTCCGCTTGCAGATGCAACCTTTGTGATTCAATGGTTATGTTCATAAACCCAAGTCCAACAAATCATCGGGGCGATGTTCCCAAACCCAATCGATGCCTTCTGCTGCCTCATACCCCAAATAACCTGTATCAAAATAACCGCATAGGAATAAAACAAAGCGAATTTGTTGCCCATAGGTGGCACGTAATTGCATCATTTTAGCAGCTTCTTCTTTGCGCCGTTTGTTTGTATTTGTAAAATCACCCGCTGATTTTGCTTCGATAAGCAAAGGTAATTCGGTCATATTGGCGTTTTTTGGTTTAATAACAGCATCAACGGGAATATTAATCGACTTAGTCCTTTCTGCTTGCATAACCGGCACATTGAGCCTAAAGGAAAACTGCCCCGGTTCCATTGATTGAAAATCAACACGGTTTCCAATGCCAATTTCTCGATAACCTTGTTGTTTGAGCCAATCTCGAATGGTTGCTAATTGACGCTGCTCTTGTGCATTGCGAATAATTGGATCTGCAACTGAGCCACATAATCGGTCGGCCACAACTGTTGCCGCACGCAATATATCAGCATCGCCTGTGTTCTGGTTGCTATCCAGCCATGGGAAAAGATCCCGATCTAGCAACTGATCAATTACTTGCCCAACTTGTTTAAGTTGCCTGTCAATTTCTTTTGCCGACATCCGTGGAGGCAAACGGAGCTTTTGTTCCATATTGCTGACAAGGCTTGGAGAGATACCTGCTAAACCAATCAGCCGGTCTCGTGCAAGCGGTGGAGCAGTTGTCATCCGTAAAATCGCTAGAATTTGTGGGTACGCTTTCATGGTAGAAGCGTTGATTTGGGCCAGATTGTGCGTATTTGTAAATGCTTGGGTTACTTCAACCGTTGTTGATGAGCGAGTTTTACGGTACGCGGCAGGCGCGAACCTCATAAACCAATCATTATAAAAATCAATTGATTGGACTATATCTTTTTTCCATCGATCAGGCTTGTTGGCATTAACTTTCATCATCGATAATTATATCGTAACCCATTTCAATTTCTAATTATTGTCATCATATTTTTAATTATACCAGCTCAACTAAGCGATCATTTAGTGACGGCCGTTTCCCCCCATCTATATCAAGTCTTAATAACTTCTGAACAATTCCTTTCAATGGTTTCGATACTGTAATGACATCTTATTCGAGGAAAGCAAGCAACCCTTTCCCACAAGTTTGGATTACACTATGGACATGAAAACAATTCTGGTCGTTGATGACAAAGCCAATGTACGCACGTTGCTGCGGGAATATCTGACTGAGCAGGGGTATCGAGTTGTAACGGCCGAAAACGGCCGTATTGCCCTCTTCGTAGCCCGTGAAGAAAAACCCGACCTGATTCTGCTCGACATCATGATGCCCGAAATGGATGGCAATGACTTTCTCCGCCTGCATCGAAAAGAAGCCAACACGCCGGTCATCTTGCTCACCGCTCGCGTTGAAGAGACCGACAAAGTCCTCGGCCTTGAGCTGGGCGCGGATGATTATGTGACAAAACCGTTTGGCATGCGTGAATTGGTGGCCCGCATCCGAGCTGTGCTGCGTCGCGTAGAACCAGATGAAGCAAACCAGGAACTGCTGCAGGTCGCTGATGTGAAGCTTGATAAAAACGGCCGTCGCGTCACTGTCGCCGGAAATGAAGCTGACCTCACGCCATCTGAATTCGACTTGCTAGCGATTCTGATGACCCATCCAGGCCGCGTCTTCACTCGACTAGAGTTGGTGGAAGCGTTACAGGGCATTGCGCTCGAAGGAGCGGAAAAAACCATCAACGTCCATATTCGCAATATCCGCGTGAAAATTGAACCCGACACGACACAACCTCGATATGTAGAAACAGTTTTTGGCATTGGCTACCGGTTTTGCCAGAAATAAGGGATCGTTCTCAAAATGCGCTCATCGTTACGTCTCAAACTCATCTTCACCTTTATTATCATCAGCCTTGCGGGAACGTTTTTGACCTCGTGGATTGTGCGTTTCTCAAACGAGCGGGCGTTCGACGACCTGCTGGGTGAGAAAGAGCAGACTGAGTTTGTAAACAATGTGCTCGCTTATTACGAAAGCACTGGCTCGTGGGAAGGTGTGAATCAGCGAAACAATGACCAGCACGGTTCTCGATCAGGGAATGGTTCGTCTCGGAAATCCCTGCCATTTGCCCTTGTGGATGTAAACGGCCGTATTCTCATCCAAAATCGACAGCACAAACTAGATGGCACTGTTTCCGCAGCCATGCTAGATGATGGCATTCCGCTAGAAGTTGACGGAACACTGATCGGCATTGTGCTCCAGGATGATCAACCTCAGCACCGCGATCCTGCCGAAGAAGCATTTATTGCGGAAACAAATCGGGCCTTGTGGATTGGCGCAGGTGGCGCAACGGCTGTTGCTGTCGTGCTGGCTATTTTTATGTCAAGAACATTAACACGGCCGTTACAAGAACTCTCCCACGCCACCCGCCAAATGGCCCAAGGCAATCTACAGCAAACCGTTCCCGTGCGCACCCAAGACGAACTGGGCGAACTCGCGACCACATTCAACCAAATGAGCGCCGAGCTAGATCGGGCCAACCAAATTCGCCGACAAATGACAGCCGACATTGCCCATGACTTACGCACCCCACTCACCGTTCTCTCCGGCTACCTGGAGGTAATGGAAGATGGCACACTCCCACCCACCCCCACCCGACTGGCCCTGATGCAGCAAGAGGTCAAAACATTGCAGCGACTGGTCACCGATTTACGCACACTTTCACTGGCCGATACCGGCGAGCTGACGCTGCAAAAAGAACCCACCGCTATTTCAAATTTGCTGGTCCAGGTTCATGATGCCTTTGCGCATCAATCCGCACAACAAGCCATTTCCCTTGTTGTCAATGTCGATGCGACTTTGCCCACAATCTCTGTGGACCCAGCCCGCATACGGCAGGTTTTGAGCAATCTCGTTGGTAATGCACTGCGCTACACGCCAGCCAACGGTGAGATCACCCTCTCCTCCACCCCGTCAGCCAGTGGCGGCCTCCAAATCACAGTTTCCGACACCGGTTCAGGCATTCCCGAGGCTGACCTCCCCCATGTCTTCAACCGATTCTATCGCGGCGACCGCTCTCGCCAGACGGAACAAGGTGAATCCGGTTTAGGTTTGGCCATCGCCAAATCACTGGTCGTTGCCCACGACGGAACAATCGAAGTGACATCGAGGCAGGGGGCTGGGACTACTTTTACGATTTTTCTGGGAGAATAACGGCCGTTTCCTCACCCAATTCACTCAATCAATTTATTGAAGCTCTACGAATTAGTGCTGGCATAATTCGCTGTCTGAGGTCTGAAAACATGTTTATGGAAGTTAAATAAATAATCAGGTAATAGAAAACTACAAAATGTGGCCCTGTCATTCCCGCGCAGGCGGGAATCTACTCGACTACGTCATGGATTCCCGCCTGCGCGGGAATGACAAGTTCCCTATTACCGTTTTATTTTCTTAACGTTCATCAACATGTTTGATCCAGCAAACCCAAAATTCATTTTGGGACGCTACGCCCCCAAAACCACCTAAACAAACCGCGAAATATTCCCTAACATTTTCTAAACAATTGCCCCTTAAGCTAAAGTCAGTCTTAGATTTCAGGAGCAAAAACATGACATTCAAAAAACTTCACATCATTTCAGGACTTATTTTAGTTTTATTATTAGCCGCTTGTGGTGGACCACCACAACCAAATAGCACAGCAAACCAACAACAGGCAGCACCCGCGTTAAATAGCGATCAGTCAGCTGCACCTGTATCGAATAATGAGCAAGTGGGGGGCGAAACGGCCGTAATGAGCGAATCCGAAACGGCCGTTTCCACCCAAACCACCCAACAAACAACCCAAACCACTTCATCAACCCAAACTTCTTCCATCCCCGACACCGGCCAAACAAGCTGCTACGATTCAAAAGGCAGCCAGATAAGCTGCCCCAAATCAGGCCAATCCACCTTTGGCCAAGATGCCAACTACGAAGGAGCCACGCCCGCCTTCCAAAACAACGGCGACGGCACCATCACCGACCTGAACACCGGCCTCATGTGGCAGCAATCGCCTGACACCGATGGCAATGGCACTATCAATGCCTCCGACAAACGAACCTATAACGAAGCCATTTCCGCAGCCAATTCCTTGACACTCGCAGGCTACGATGATTGGCGGCTGCCCACCATCACCGAACTCTACTCCCTGATTGACTTCAGCGGTCAAGATGTGAGCGGCTTCAACGGAACCGACACATCCGGCCTGATTCCCTTTATCGACACCGACTATTTTGAATTTGGCTACGGCGATTCAAACGCAGGTGAACGCATCATCGACGCCCAATTCGCATCCAGCACCAAATACGTCAGCACCACCATGAACGGGGATGAAACGATGTTTGGTGTGAACTTTGCAGACGGCCGTATCAAAGGCTACGGTCTCTCTTTACGCGGCTCCGAAAAAGAATTCTACGTAATTTTTGTACGCGACAACACAGAATACGACACCAACAGTTATACGGACATCGGCAACGGCATCATCAACGACAATGTCACCGGCCTGATGTGGCAGCAAGACGACAGCGGCAGCGGCATGGAATGGTCAAATGCCTTGACCTACTGCGAATCACTTTCAACAGGTAGTTACGATGATTGGCGACTGCCAAACGCAAAAGAGTTGCAGAGTATTGTCGATCACGGCCGTTCTCCCGACACCACCAACTCCGCCGCCATCGACCCACTGTTCAACGCCACCCAAATCACCAACGAAGCCGGTCAAGCAGACTACGCCGCCTATTGGACCAGCACCACCCACGCCAACATGTCTCAAGTACCTGGCGCAAACGCCGCCTACATCACCTTTGGCCGCGCCATGGGCTACATGAACGGCACTTGGATGGATGTGCATGGTGCAGGCGCACAGCGCAGCGACCCCAAATCAGGCGACCCAAACGATTACCCCACTGGACACGGACCCCAAGGCGATGCCATTCGCATTTACAACTACGTGCGCTGCGTTCGTGATGGCGCTACAACAACCACATCCGGCGGTGTTGTCACAACCAGCAACAATACCAACCAAACACAGCCGGGCAGTGAGCAACCCAACACCAACACGCCCCCCACAAACAGCGATCAAGGGCAGCCACCAGCCACAAATGACAATCAATCCCAACCAATAGCAGGTGAAGGTGGCCCATAAGCCGATGCCGCCGCGCAGCTGGGTGTTAGCGAAGACGCTTTGCACAGCGCCCTCGGCGAACCCGGACAACGCCCACCCGACTTTGAAGCCGCCCCCCAGCAGCCTGGCGTC
>QQUD01000568.1 GCA_008501785.1 Chloroflexota bacterium | reverse complement strand
GATTTTAGCAACCAAGCCGCGCTGGCTTGAAGATTATTTCGGTGGCTTAGACAAAATGTACGTCACACACCGGCGCATGGCACTCACCGCCGTCAGCTTTCTATTTATCCACATGCTTGTCCTCTTACACTTGCCACCCGATGAACCAGGTCATTTAATGGGTATTGCCGCGCTTTCTGGCATCACTTTACTCATTTTATTAACGTTAGCTCCCCGCATCCCTATTCTCAAACGCCTTCTCAAACTCGCCTACCACCAATGGCGCAACACACATCGGTTGATGGGCATCTTTTTCTTCATGGGCTTCATTCATTTCACCTGGGTCGAGCCGATTTCAATGGCCACACTTCCCGGTTTCTACATGATCTTGTTCACATTCTCAGGGTTGATTGCCTATATCTACAAGCAGGTAATTGTTCGATTTGTAAAACGGCCGTCTTCCTACCGCGTCGCCCAAATCAACCACCCCACCCCTACCATTACCGAACTGGTACTCAATCCCAATGGCAAAGCTATTTCATTTCAAGCAGGCCAGTTCCAATTCATCCACTTTCCTGAAGAAAAACAGCTCAAAGAACCGCATCCATTCACAATCAGCAGCGCGCCGGGAGAAAACCAGCTCCGTCTAGCCATCAAAGCATCAGGGGATTGGACATCAACGCTTAAGCAGCAAGCAAAACCAGGTATGGCGGCGAAAATTGAAGGAGGATACGGCCGTTTCAACTACAAACAAACCCATTCTCCTCAAATCTGGATTGCTGGCGGCATCGGCGTCACCCCATTCCGCAGTTGGATGCGCGACCTAAACGAAAATCCTCAATACCCCATTCATTTCTTCTACACCACCCGCTCTCGGAAAGATGCCGCTTTTTGGGATGAATTTGAACAAACAGCACAAGCATATCCCAACTTCAACGCGCATTTGCATTTGTCAGGAGAAAACGGCCGTTTACACCCCAAACACCTCACCACAATCGTCGATGGCGATTTATACAGCAAAACAATTTATCTGTGCGGCCCCAACGCCCTCATCAACGCCTTTTCCAGCCAGCTACAAGCCATGGGTATACCCACTGCCAACATCCATTTTGAAGAATTCAATTTCAGATAGAATTTATTGATATCGTACAAAAATCAGCTCGTGACTGTCACCAAAATAAACGGAAATGACACCATCTCGTGCTGCAATAAAATAGTCACGCTCTTCACCAAACTCGAGTGGCGAAAATGGCAAGCTGCTAAACACTGCACCACTTCCGACATCAATCACAAGCAAATTAGCCTCAGATGTGAGTCCGACAACATGTGTCCCATCCACCGCCAGATTACTGACAACCTCCTGGTTCAATTGCCACAACAGCGCCCCATTTGCCCGCGACAAGGCAAATACGCCAGGGTGCCCCTTAAATTCCCCTCTACCACATCTGTTTGTTTTAACAACAACCAATTCAGCCAGTAAAATCGGCTGCACATTACAGCCGGAAACAGATTGCTGCCACCCACTGTCACCCGTTACACGAATTTGATTGGCAAACGCTTCGAACACCTGCTGCGGCTCTTGCTCCGCCCAAAAGATATGGTTGGCATCTTGCATCCGTTGATACTGTCGAAATCCAACGTCTGTATCCAGAATTTGAAATTCGTTAAATCCTTCAACACTGATGCGCAATGCAATCTCATCATCTAAAGCGGCCAAATAGCTAATACTGCTGCCGTTGATGGTGCCAATCGTACGCTGCCAGCCAGGCTCTCCCGTTGTCACATCAAAGGAATTAACCGAGGTTGTTAGCAAAAATGCGTCGGCAACCATAACTTTATCATCTACAATAATCAATGGTCCCCATTCCCAACGAAGCGGCCATGACCAGGGCCATTCTTCTGGCCAGAAATAAGGGTAAGACCGATCACTGCCTGTCACTGCCCATTGCTGCTCGCCCGTTGTGAAGTCGATAGCATTCAGTTGATGCTTGCTGCCAGGGGTGAGTGTGCCAATGAAAACGGCCGTATTCTCCCCCAACCCCGGTGCAAACGACATCTCCACATCCGACAATATCGCCAGCGGCTGAAATCCAGCCGCCTCCGCCACCTGACGTGGCTCCGCTTCCGATGGCGAAAAATCAATAAAAAACAACACCAGAGACAATAGCAACAACGCCCCAACCAACACCCAACCCTGCCTTCTAGACATTTGAGTAGACTCAGGCGATGCACTGCTATCCGTCTCTGTTGTCATTAATTAACCTACAATTTATCGACTTTCCCGGAAGCTGCGAAGCTATTTTTGCTTAAGCCATTGCTTCATAGCTTCCGGGAAAATAGCGTAATCAGTTCAGAATATAGAGTTAGAAAAGAACATTTCTCTAAATTACTCTAGCTCTTTCCTCTAGCTTTAGCTAATCATTCTTCTGTCAATCCAGCCTCAATCCCCTCAAGGAAATCAATCACCGCATCATTAAATGCATCAGGCTGTTCCAAATTGGGTAAATGACCGGCATTCTTAAGCACAACCAGCTTCGATCCCTTGATCGCCTTATGCATCGCCTCCGCTTCTGCCAGCGGCACAATTTGATCATCTGCCCCGTGAATAATCAACGTCGGCACATCAATCTCAGCAAGTGTCGGTGTTGAATCAGGTCGATCCTTCATCGCCATCAAAGCACCCATCGCTCCTGCAACCGATGTTTTCATCAAAATATCCCGCACAAACGAGACCATCTCAACATCATCCAAATTTTTAGGAGATAACAGCTTTGGCAGCATTCCCTCAACCAAATCATTGATGCCATTTTCAGCAACATTCGCTGCTGCCGCATCCCGATTCGCCTTCGCTTCATCCGGGTCCGCAGCAGCCCGAGTTGCCGTCAAAATCAGCCCAGCCACATGCTCTGGATACCGGCGATAAAATTCAAACACCACATAACCACCCATCGACAGACCGCCAACCACAAAAGGTGTCGCCACGGCCAAATGGCCCATAATATCAGCACAATCATCCGCCAATTGAGTCATCGAATACGGCCCAGGTACAGCATCTGAATTCCCATGTCCACGCAAATCTGGTGCAATAATCCGGGCAAAGCTGTTCAAATCGTCAATCTGCATCGACCACATGGCACTGTTCAATGGAAATCCATGGATCAACAGCATCGACAAGCGATCCGCAGTATCAATAAACGCCATCGAAAAATCATCTTCATGCTCGTGTTCATGATCATGAAGATCATGAATTAGTTCATCAGCCATCTTTCCTCCAAATCCATTCTATTCCACGCCTTCACTATACGCAAAAAGCTCACCAATGGAACGATGTAAATAATTCTGAATAATCGCCTTTCCAAACACATGACCAACCGGCAAAACAGTCAGCATGGGCAACTGTTCCTTCATCTTTGATGATAACAGAACCGTATCCGTTGAAATAATTTCATTAATTTCTGGAATCGAGCGAATCCGTTTGATCGCTTTACCCAAAAACAGGCCATGTGTACAAACAAGCGTAATTTCATTAACGCCATTTTCAACTAACACTTTACTCAACCCAGTCACTGTACCAGCAGTGGCAATCTCATCATCATACACAATTGCTTTTTTGAAACCTTTCACTTGACGGCGAATCAACCCGCCAATTTCTACGTTCGTATCAGAAATACGCGTTTTGTAAGCTGAAGCAACTGGCAAGCCCAACTGCTCGGCAAACCGTGCTGCCGCTTGGGCACGTCCCATATCTGGCGCAACCACAACAGTCGTTTCAGGATTTAACTCCCGTTGTTTCAGATAATCTACAATTTCCATTCGGGAAGTTAGCGGATCTGCAGGAATATCAAAAAATCCATGAACCTGCGGTGCATGCAATGTCATGGCCATTATGTGTGTAGCACCGGCCGTTTTCAGCAAATCGGCAATCAATTTTGCTGTAATTGAAATACGCGGCGCATCTTTTTTGTCAGACCGTGCATAAGAAAAATAAGGAATAATGGCATGAATTTCTCGCGCCGCTGCACTTTTTGCAATATCTAGCATCATCAGCAGCTCTACTAAATGATTGCTCACTGGTGGTGTTAATGATTGCACAATATACACCTTGCGCCCGCGAACGCTAGACCCAAGCTGTACAAACAAATTGTCATTACTAAATTTTGATATATGGGTTTTTTCGAGCGGAATGCCAATGCAATCCGCAATAGAAGCGGCGATTTCTGGATTCGAACTGCCGCTAAACATTCGCACTTCATCTGGATCAATTACCGTCATGAGATTCTCCATCTATACAAATTGGGCAGGAATCTTTAGCGCAGTTTGCAAACGCCGTTTGTATTCCTCTGCCTCTATCTCCAGAGCGCCAAATTGGCGCAAATGGTCTGTTGTAAACTGCGTATCTAACAACACATACCCTTTGCGCCGCAACCGCTCTACTAAATAAACCAAAGCTATTTTACTACTATCTGTTACATGGCTAAACATACTTTCCCCAGCAAACAAACCACGAACCGCAACGCCATAAAGCCCACCCACCAACTCATTTGCTTGCCACACCTCAACTGAGTGGGCATATCCTAATTGATTCAATTTTGTATAAGCAATAATCAACTCATTGTTAATCCAGGTTGATTCTCGCCCAGGTGCTGGCGCAGAGCAAGCAATCATAACATCTGTAAAGCTGCTGTTCACTCGAATTTCAAATAGGTTCTTTTTTATTTTTCGTTTGAGTGAACGGGGGGTGTGAAATTCATCGAGGGGCAAAATAGTTCGTGGGTCAGGATCATACCAGTAGATGTCTCCATCTTCATGTGCCATTGGGAAAACTCCCTGGCAATAAGCCGACAAGAGTAATTCCGACGTTAGTTCCATCTACCGCCTGCCATCTCTAACATAACGGGATAAGAGTATAATCAACCTTGTGATTTGCACCATAAAGAGAATTTTAGACGGTTTTTTATTTGAATTCCACCATTGGCTCAATATTACAAACACTTTCCCACCATTGACGAATGCGCCCACCAATTGGACGGCCGATTACTTCTTCCAATTCCCACACCACATCCCACAATTTTTGAAAATCGACACCGGTGCCAATGCCCATTTTATAAGCCAAAAATACCAGGTCTTCTGTCGCGAGATTGCCAGCCGCACCAGGTGCGAAAGGACAGCCTCCCAATCCCCCCACACTGCTATCAAAAATGCGGACACCAGCCTGCAATGCTGTGGTGACATTTGCCAACCCAGTTGCCTGGGTATCATGGAGATGGACGGCGAGTTTGGACATGTCTAAACGGCGGCCTAGTTCTTCCATCAAGTGGCCTACATCAAGTGGGTTTGCGTGGCCAATGGTGTCGGCGATAGCCAGTTCATCAATGTTTAGCTCCCATAGCTTTTCAGCCAGGGCAATGGTGCGATGTGGTGGCGTGAGACCCTCAAAAGGACAGACCCAGGCAGTCATCACATAAACACGTGTCCAAATGCCGTCTCGTTTGGCTTGCGCAACTAAATCACGTGTGATTTCCAGCGCTCTGGCAGAAGACATACGGGTGTTTTTTTGAGAAAAGGTTTCAGTAACAGACACACCGAAGGCCATTGAACGACAACCCGAGGCAATGGCCCGATCATACCCGCGCTGATTAAACACAAGACCAATAAAATCGGCATGAGGAAATTTAGCGCGGTTGACGTGCATCACCTCATCCGCATCGGCCATTTGGGGAACGGCTTTGGGGTGAACGTAGCTGGTTAGCTCGATGTGCTGCAATCCGGCACGAACCAAACCATCAACCAACCGATTTTTCTGCTCGGTATTGACGGGGGTCGATTCGTTTTGCAATCCATCACGCGGTCCTACTTCGTAAATCTTTATGTGATCGCTCATAAATGCGCTCGTGGGAAACTCAAGATTTTGATAAGAAGTTTGTTTAAGAATGGTCCAATCTTTGAGATTGGACCATTCTAGGATAGCGATCTTGCAACTGTTCTTTTGATATGTTGGGACACTGGTTTTTTACATTAGTAGCGCCCAATGTTGTTGTCTATGGCAACGGCGTAGGCTTCGATGCCGCCATCCATATTGTAAACATTTGTCCAACCCTGTTGCCGCAGCCATGCAGTCACCTGGGCACTGCGATTGCCATGATGACACATCACGACAACCTCAATATTTTTATCATCCGTTACTTCTTCTGGCAACGCTTCAAGGCGTTGCATGGACAAAAGGCTAAGCGGGATGTGAATGAACGATGCTTCAATTTCGGCTAGTAGTAGTTCGCGTGGTTCGCGCACGTCGATGATGATGAATTCGTCGCCATTCTGTAGTTTCGCAGCGACTTCCTGCACGGAATATCCGGGCATACCGTATGGGTTTGTCATGTAATCTCCTATTCGTGCTGAAGGTTGATTGCTGATAGCTTTCAGGTGCCAGCTTTCAGGCATCAGGTTTCAGCTATTAGCTGCGCCAGGCGGCGATAAGGAGGCAGGTCCATCCAGCGATGAAGGCGACGCCACCGATGGGAGTGATGGCCCCCAGCCAGCCTTGGCGGGTTAAGACCAGTAGGTAAAGGCTGCCAGAAAAGATGAGGACGCCTGCAAATAGCAAGTAGCCTGCCCAGGAGGTTAGTGCGCCGGGCCATTTGGTGACGGCCCAGGCCATGAACAGGATGCCAATGGCGTGGTAGATGTGGTAGCGAACGGCCGTTTCAAACGTCCCTTCTAAATTGGGAAATCGCTCAAAGTAGGTGCTCAACCCATGCGCACCAAACGCACCAGCGCCAACACCCACCATCATCAAAGCAGAACCAATTATCGTAAAAACTTTGTCCATGTATGCCTCATTTTATTGGTAATCTAATGTGATTTTATTGCGTTTGGCAAAGAGATGAAAACAAGTTGACAGAGAATGAGCAATCATTAATCTAGTTCACTTTGATTGTCTTTGTCTATAGATTTATCTTTGGAATGGCGGGCAGTGGTGTCCCAGCGCATGGTAGGGGGTTCTTCGATTGGGCGATCCATGTTGTCAAGCCAGTTGAGACGATCTTCTTCGGTGGGGCTGGCGGGTGTATCTGCCAGATCATCGGCGTAGCGTTGGGCCAAATACGGCCGTTTTTCCACCATCACCCTCACCAATTCAGCCAACCGATTGTCCCGCTCTAGCTTACCAATCAATACACTGATCCGATCTCGGTGTGTCTTGCCGCTTAATGCATCAGAATCCAGATCAAGTCGCTGACACAACGCACGCAATTCCGCTTCATTAAAATTAATCACAATGTCGTCTCGTAACTGTACGCGATTCATAAAAACCTTCCTACGGCAAGTATACAGGAAAAGGGGGCAAGGAGCAGGGGGCAAGGGGCAAGGGAAGAGGGACTGTATCACCTTGTCATTTCATCGTCCTGAATCTTGCCAAACCGACGCGAATCGCCTACCATCCCGACATATGAGCAAAATGACTCGTCATCCGCGTGCATATTTGGTAATTGTGATTGCGGCCTTGCTGCTGTTTTTTTGGCTGGCAGTGAATACGGCCGTTTCCAAATCCATCACCAACGACGAGCCAACTCACCTGCTGCGCGGCTACGCGCTGTGGACAACGGGTGACTTGCAATACCAGGGCGCACATACCCCCCTCTCTCACTGGCTCATTGGCAGTTTGCTCACAATCGAGCCAACGCTGCCCGACCTGCAAACATTGCCAGAATGGGGCGGCGACCGAGTGCAGTTGGCCCGTGAAATGTTGCTGGAAAATGATGCAAATACAAATTTGAACCGTGTCTTACTTCTCGGACGCACACCGATCATTTTTCTGGGCATGTTGATGGGAGCGATGGTGGTGCAGTGGGCACGGGCGCTGTCGGGCAAACAGGCAGCGTGGATGGCCGCTATTTTGTTTGGACTGGCTCCCAATTGGTTGGGGATTGCATCGCTGGCAACAACGGACGGTCCGTTGACGGTCACTTTTTTTGCGGCAGTGTGGGGATTGTGGTGGTGGGGAAAACGGCCGTTTCCCCTATATTGGCTGCTGGCAGGCATTACCCTCGGATTGGCACTTAGCACCAAAGTAACGGCACTGCTGCTGCTGCCGGTCGCATTTGTCCTGATTTACAGTCAATGGTCGCGGAAAGAACCAATCTGGCAGCCATTTTTGCGATGGGTGTCGCTGCTGCCAGTCGCTTTTCTAATTTTGTGGGCGTGTTACGGGTTTGAATGGGGGGCGCTGCCAGGTGTGTCGGTTTCTTTGCCAGCACCAACCTATGCGGCCAACTTCCTCACCGTGCAAACACATGTGGAAGACAGCCACCTTACTTTTTTGTTGGGCGAACGGGGCCGAACCGGATGGTGGTATTACTTTATCGTCGCATTTCTGGTGAAAACGCCCGCTGTGGTGCTGGCACTGCTGGGTGTCGGAGCCATTCTGATTATTTGGCGACGAGATTTACGGCGCACAATTTACCTTTGGTTTCCCGCCGGATCGTTATTTGTGGCAGCCAGCCTGACGGGGTTAAACATCGGCTACCGGCACATTTTGCCAGTGTTGCCGTTTGTATGGCTGGTTGGCATGGTGGGAATTCATTACAAAGGAACGAAGGGACAAAGAGACAAAAAAGAAAGAGAAAATTCTCTGCGTTCTCTGAAGTGGATAATTCTGCTCGCCCTTGGCTGGTACGTGATTGGGACATTGCGACAGCAGCCACATCACTTGGCCTATTTCAATGAGTTTGTGGGGGGATCGGCCAATGGAATCCTCTTTTTGAGCGATTCAAATATTGATTGGGGGCAGGATTTGTATTTATTGGCTGAGTACGCTGCCCAATCTAACGAACCAGTATGGGTCAGTTACAATGGATTTCCAGATGTGCCTGATTTTAATAATTTTAGGCATCTGCCAATGGATGAAGAAACAGGGCTTATCGCCGAATTCTCCTCAGCAAATCCTGCGCCTGGTCGTTATGCCATCAGTGTCACACATTTACACGGCACGTCGCTGCGTGAACCGGACATTTTTGATTGGTTTCGACGCCAAACCCCCATCGACCAGCTTGGGTATTCGATTTTTATTTACGATGTGCCTGCGGACGTACCTGGGGAATGGATAGGTCATTGTGTACCGCCGCTGTTAGAAGCAGCAGAAGCCGAAATATTAGTCAATCGTACAGGATTGCGGCATCTGTATTTTGATTGCACACAAAGCTTGATTTTCCCAAACAACGGCACGCCAGGATGGATTATTGTGCCACCAAAGACAGATTTCGTTTCACTCCCTGTTGCATTGCGACCACAGTCTGTTTTTGTTCATGCGCCGACCACCACAGCACCCGCCTATGAGCTATTTTACTGGTCAGGAGATGTAGATGTAGCC
>QQUD01000098.1 GCA_008501785.1 Chloroflexota bacterium | reverse complement strand
TGCGCCTGCTGCAAACTAAATTGGCTTTGTTCCAGTGAGATTTCTGCCTGATCAACTTGAAGACGGGCCGCATCAATTTCAGATTCTTTGGGTCCGGTTGTTGCCAGTTCTAATGATTGCTGTGCGATCACAACAGGTAGGTTTGCAGAAACGGCCGTATCATTATTTATCCCCGCAATTGCCAAACTATACTGCGCACGGGCAATCTGCAAATTTTCTTCTGCCGCCTGCACCTGAAGCGGTGCATTTTTCCGTTCATTTTCGATGCGTGTGCTTAAAAATGGACCCGTACATGGCACGGGGCCTCCCTGCCCATCATAACAAACCGGTTCATCAATATATTGTTCCCAATCACGACCTGGATCAAACGCTGTGGTATAGGCTTCCTGGGCATCAACCAAAGCTCTCTCGGCTTGCTCGACCGCAATACGGGCCGAGGTTGCACTATTTCCAGCCACAGAGTCTGAGGTTTGTGCGTTTTCAAGTCCGGCCTCAGCTGCTTCTAAGTTAGCTTCTGCCAACGCAACGGCCGTTTCATCTGGCTCCCACGTCAGCAAATTGTCAAGCGAAAGCTGCGCCTGTGCCAGACTGATCTCAGCCTGATTCAACTGGAGCGTGGCATTGGTCACGTTGTCTTGCAGCGTCCCATCATCCAGCGTGCCAATCACATCACCAGCCTTCACCGAATCACCAGCCTGTACATTAAGTTCGAGCAAACGGCCGTTTGCCTCAAAACTCAGCACCAACGCCGGATTCACCGCCACAATCTGCCCATCCGCCAACACCGTGGATGCCACAGGCGGCGGTGTCGTTGGCACAACTTCAGGTGTAGCTTCTTCAGACTCAGCCTCAGTTGTCGCCTCAATATCTTCAGGCAATTCGCCCTGCTGACAGCCAACCAATCCCAATAAAATCAAACTAATTAACGTTAACTGGAAAAAACGATTCATGATCAAATCCTCAATTCAAAAAAGAAAGAAATAATGAATTGAGAATTGTGAATAATGAATTGTGAAGTAGGGAAGTTCATTCGCCATTCACAATTCATTATTCACAATTCATTATTTCTTACTGCATCCTCAAAATATCAACTGCTTGCTTCTTCACAATGCGCCGCGCCGAGAACGTTGCGCCCAAAATACTGGCGAGTACCACCATAATTACAATAAATGGCATCACCGTGGTATCAACCGCAAACGTAACCGGCTCCTGCGCCAATGCATGTTCACTGTAAAACGAGACATAGCCCATCGACGCACCAGCAGCAATGCCAGCCAGTGCCGAACCAACCGTCATCGTGATCGACTCAACAATGAGCATACCTGTCAGCTCGCGCCGCAGCATACCCACTGCTTTTAACATGCCAATTTCCAGCCGGCGTGCATAGATTGTGACGTAAATGACGGCGAATACACCGAAAACGGCCGTTGTGAACGAAATCACCGTCAGCACCAGTAAAAAGACCTGCTGCGTTGCCTGTGCCTGTTCGTTAAACTCAAGCTGCGTTTCTAAAAAGCGCGTCCAGAACCCATAATCCAATCCATACCGGTTCCCCATCTCATCAGCCACATCTTGCGCATCGGTTCCAGGATGCAGCTTGCCCAATACGCGCACGTACACCGGATCGTCTGGCGGCGGTAATGGGTCGTTGAGAGGCGTAATGAAGCTGCGGAAACTGTCCATCGACATGATAATTGTGCTGTGGTTTTGCGCTTCCAAACGGCTGCGCCCCATGTCGTCAAAACCAGGAAGGCGGCGCACAATACCCACAATACGGGCATTTACGGTATGGTCCATACCTTCGCCAGTCAGCTTGATCGTATCGCCATATTTCACAACCAAATGTTGGGCCAACCCTTCGCTAATGATAATCGTGTCTGGTTCCAGTAAAATCTGGTTTAGGCTTTCCGTGCCGCCAAAAGCAAATTCGGTGATTTCAGGGAAGAGGATGGGGTCTAGTCGGTCGTTAACACCAACAACCGACACACTGGCTCGCCGCAGCCCAACCGGATCCGACGCCCGACTATTATAGTCGTAACTCACCCCCACAATCTTGTCAAACCCAGGAACTGTGGCTAAATCATCACGCAAAAAGCTGGGACGCAACCGTTCATCGTTTTCCACAGTTCGCCTATGGAACCCACCAAATGACCGGATATTAACCGGGGCACCCATGCTGAGTTTAGTAGATGTTTCAAAGTTAGCATTTTCTAGGGCCAATTGTGTGGCTAAAAAGCTGGGCAGCACACCGCTAAACAACACCAACAGCGCAATCAACGTGTTTCGCAGTTGGCCGCGCCCCACATTGCGCTTGGCAAAAAAGGTCAGGCGGGGAAAGATAAACCCCATCACAAACAGTACGAGTCGCTCAAACGGCCGTGTTGTGATGAAAAACATCAACCCTAAGCCCAATACCAGCAAAATCAGCGCCAACAAGAAAAACATCACTTCTAAGGCCGGTCCGCCAAAGGTATCGACCACCTGAAAACCAGAAATCAACGCAAAAATGAGCATCAGCGCCACACCAGATAAAAAGAGGCGTGTGTTTGGCTTGCGTTCACGCAAGTTTGCCAAATCTTCGAGCTGGATATTGTCCGCAACACCAGGATTAATGGCGTGCATCACCTTGGTATTAGCTGCGTCCTGTGCCGGTTTGATGCTGCTGGCAATCAACACGGTAAACGCACCAATAATAGCTGGCGAAATCGCCCCAATTGACAAGGTAGGCGTTAGTGTCGGTGTAAACCCTTGCTGCGCCATCTGATTTTCAATCAGTGGCACGACAATGTAAGTCGTTATGAGCTGCCCCAACCCCACGCCAAAACTGACCCCAATCAAGCCAATAACGACCACTTCGGTAATCACCATTTGGAATAGCAAATTGCGATGGCTGCCCAAAATGCGCAAAATAGCCATATCGCGCCGCTGCTCCTGCACATTGGTCATCACCAATGTGTGTACCAGCAAGCCGACCACGCCCAGCGCCGTCAGACCATAGGTATTGATCAAAGCTTGTAGAGCCAGGAAGCCCTGCGCCGCGCCGTCAAGTGCCGATGCTTTGGAAAGGGCGTATTGATAGTCGTCACCAAGCTGCTTCTGTACAGCACTCGCCACATCACGTACACGCAAAGCAGCCGTTTCAGCATTATTTGATTCGTACAAGGATGGATCGACGGTAGCAATCAGTTGGCTGGACCGCGCTGGAATGTTCAGCCATTCCTGTGCATCTGCCAAATGCATAATGAAGCCAGTGCGCACACCGCTGTCGGTAATGCCATCTTGACGCACGATGCTGCTGACGGTAAAACGGCCGTTTATGCGCCGTTCACTCGCCCCCACCGTCGCCACCTCGCCTGTCTCCCGTGGCAATGGAAAACTGTAGGAAAGGTCAACCGTGTCACCCACCCCAATTTCAAAGTTGAGCGCCGTTTCTTCAAGGACAGCAACCTGTCCATCACCTATCACATAGTCGCCTTCAACGACATTGACCATCCCTACATCATCAACAGTTGGGTCCAGTGCAATCAGGGTGCCACGACCCACATCGCCCCGAACATTATATTCGATGTCGCCTTGAATGCGGGGATAAACGGCCGTAATCCGCGAACTAGCCCCCCACATCTGCTCAGCAACCTCATCCACCAGCAAAAACGGCTCAGGACTCGTATCTATCTTGCTAATCGAAAGATCATACCGTCCCACGGCACTGGCAATCAAATCCACATTCGACTGACGTATCGTCTCCACCGTCGCACTCATCGTTACAATCAACCCTGTACTCACGATCAAGGACAAAATCATGAGGATGGTGCGAACTTTGCGCCTGGAGAAATTCTTTAAAACGTATTTTAGTATCATAAGATTTTTACTAAGTGGTTGGTTGTAATTCTTCAGCCATCTCCACGCTGCGTGTCACCTCGTCCCCGTTATCTTCCAAGATTTTGCCATCGCGCAGGTTGATCACACGGCTGGCAAATTTTGTCATGCGCGGATCATGCGTCACGAATACGATAGTCATGCCTTCACGATTTAGACTGGAAACCAATTCCATGATGGCAAAACCAGTTTCAGAGTCCAGGTCGCCAGTCATTTCATCGGCAATGAGAATAGGTGGATCGTTGGCGAGGGCGCGCGCAATGGCGACACGCTGCTGCTGCCCACCAGACAATTCGCTGGGGTAATGATGCGTGCGATCACCCAGGTCGACACGTTCCAGCAGTTCCTTTGCTCGCTGCTTACGTTCACGACGGCCCATTTTCCCCAGCACCATCGGTGCCTCTACATTTTCTTGGGCAGTAAAGCTGCCTAGCAAATTATAGTTTTGGAAAATGAAACCCATTTTTCGCAAACGCAGCTGCGCCAGTTCGTTTTCAGACAACGATACAAGGTTCTTATCTCCTACAACAATATGCCCACGACTTGGTTCGTCTAAGCCACCAACAATATTGAGCAAAGTCGTTTTGCCAGAGCCACTTGGCCCCATCAAACAAACAAATTCGCCTGGAAAAATCTCTAGCGACACGCCACGTAAGGCAGGTACTGCCTCTTTACCCATCAAATAAGATTTGTGGATGTCATCAACAACAATTATGGGATCACTCATACGTATGCATCCTTATGGTCTGTAAGATGTTACATTTTAATTTTGACCAAAGATCAGAGATTAGAAACTGGATATTAATAAGTTGCCAATCTCTAATCTCTTCAATGTGCGGAATTATTTTTATTTGTGCCCTTAAACAAGGGATGTCAAGGCTGCAATCACAACGCATACATCACAAAGTTATGTAATGTGCGAAATAAGTATAAACGCACAATTACAAATGTCAATGCGGTGCGCTATTCCTTATACGCAAAATGCGCTCAAAGGTATCAACACCGCCAATATTCACTTTGTGACAGAGAAAAACAAATTGAAAGGCTGAAGGAAACGCATTAATTGGAGTTAAGACTTTAGCCAGGCCCGGCTTTAGTCTCAACTCCTGTCGTGAATTAGCTCCACTTCACGCCAATATCCATCACAATATCGGCCGCTTTGTCGCCCATATCGGCCGCATTCGAAAGATGGCGCAGCACTTCTCGACATTTGAGCATGTACATAATGTGTTCGACATCTTCTGGTCCTGAAAACAAATCAGCCAATGCGTGTCGGTATGCATCTTCAACTTGATTTTCAAGCTTTTTGACACGCCGTGCATGCTCATTGGCAACGCGAGGGTGATCGAGCAGCCGCTGCATTGACAAACTGAGACTGTTTGCCATTTCTAAGAGCAAGTCTGAAATGACTTTTAACTCTTCAAATGGCTCAACGTTGAAAATTTCTAATTCTTCAATTGTATCGTAAATATAATCGATGAAATTATCGAGCGCACGTGACAAGGAGAAAATATCCTCCCGATCAAGAGGGGTAACAAATGTATCTTCTAATTCATGAATCAGAATACGATACACTTCATCCGCATCTTTTTCGACTTGTTTTGCCTGGTTGCTGCGCTTACCAACAGGTTTTTTCAAGTAGGCTTGTAAGGCTTCAACACTGGCAATGGTGAATTCTCCTTGCTGGATGAGCAACTGTAAAAAGTTGCTTTGTCGTGGTTTGAGAAATCGTTTGATAAATTCCATTTGTTAAATCTCCTTATAGCCAGATATTGAGAATGAAGTAGAAGAGAGCAGAGAGAACGGCCGTTATCGGAATCGTCAAAAGCCATGCCCACACCATCTCATAGCCAACAAGCCAGCGCACCTTCGACAGCCGTTCAGCCGAACCAGCCCCCATAATCGACGAACTCATGACCTGTGTCGTGCTCACGGGGCCGCCCAACAGCGCCGCACCCAAAATAATAGACGCACCTGCCGTTTGTGAAACAAAACCATGCACGGGCCGAATTTTGTAGATGCGTCCACCCAATGTTTTGATTAAACGCCAGCCGCCCATTGCTGTACCTAATGCAATAGCTGCCGCACTAACGGCGATTACCCAAGTGGGCACCATAAATTCTGTTAATGCACCTTCTACCACCAACCCTAATGTGATAATTCCCATCGTTTTTTGGGCATCATTGGCACCGTGGCTAAGCGCAAGGGCAATGGCCGTTAACAACTGCGCACGTTTGAAAAAAATATTGATGCGTGGCGTGGCCCCCCTAGCTAAGAATAACACCAATTGCATTAACAAATACCCAATAACCATGCCCAAGATTGGTGAAATAAACAGCGCGATCAAAATTTTGCTCATGCCAGAGGCTTCAATCGCCTGCACCCCTTCGGCAACCGCAACTGCACCAAGCAGCCCACCAACCAATGCATGAGACGAACTGGCCGGAATCCCAAAATACCAGGTGACAACATTCCAAACGACAGCCGACAACATTGCGGCAATCACAATCGGCATGGTCACATTGGCCGGATTGGTCACTTCCTTACCAATCGTGTTCGCCACCGCAACACCAAACAAAAATGGACCGACAAAGTGCGCAAGTGCCGTTATCCATAAAATTCTTCGGGGAGGTATTGCCCGGGAGGCAATTGGAGTGGCCACGATATTTGCACTATCATGAAATCCATTGAGGAAATCAAATAGCAACGCAGACCCTAACAGAATGTAAAAGGCTATACTCATAAGCTACATCTTTAACAGAACGTTAACTGTTAACAAATTGTTAACAGACTAGTAAGTATATGGATTTTCTACTCGGTCTGCAATATTCGATTAGTCATGGATAAAAAAACGGCCGTTTTTCCCCTTCATTTACAGAAATGATATACTTGCCCAGTTTTACCAATACAACCAAAAGGAAGCAGCAAGCGTGAATTTTCTGTACTTGAATTCAGACAAAATAGGTGAAGTGGGCAGCATGGATGGCACCGTCGCCATCATGGCCACGGCAGATCGAATCATACGACCATGATCACTTCAAGACTTTCACGAAAACAAAATGTCCTGATGAGCCTGGCTATCTTTCTACTCGTTTTTGCAGTTCTACTCATCACTGACAAGCACATCTCTATCACCTGGGATGAACCAGCCTACATGACGGCTGGCGAATCTTACGCTGCCTGGTTTGGCGAACTCGTCCAGAATCCAGACTATGCGCTAAGTGAAGAAGGCATCGAAACGTATTGGACAGCAAACCATGAGCATCCCCCACTCAATAAGATTTGGTCAGGGCTTGTGTGGGGGTCTGTTCGTTCCTTTTTGCCAGATTTAACCGCACACCGATTGGGCAACATCATTTTGAACAGCCTGCTTTTTGCGCTGCTCTATTTGCTGATACAGGATGTTTATGGCTGGCCCGTAGGGATTTTGTCATCGCTTTTTCTGTTGTCGATGCCTCGCATCTTTTTCCATGCCCATTTGTCAGCACTTGATTTAGCAGCCGCGTCGATGATTATGGCGGTGGTGCTTTTATTTTGGAAAACGCGGCACAATCATTCCTGGTGGGTCGATTTTTCATTGGGCATTTTGTGGGGATTGGCTGTTGCCACAAAGGTCAATGCTGTTTTTGTCTATTTTGTGCTGTTGATTTGGGCGCTGACCTACCAACGCCAAAAGTTAATGGTGCGTCGTTTTTTGGTGATGGGTGTGTTAGCAACTTTGGTGTTTTTCCTCACCTGGCCCTGGCTTTATTATCAAACGATTGACCGCGTTGTTGAATATGTGTTGTTTATCACAGTGAATCATTGGGAGATTGGGCAGTGGTATTTCAACCAGTTTTATATGCCGCCGCCCTGGCATTTTCCGTTTGTGATAACGGCCGTTGTCACCCCCCTCACACTCTTCATTCTCTTTTTTGTCGGAATTGGGCGTGTTTTACTGCGGAAGTCGGAACGGCCGTTTGGCCTCTACCTGCTGCTAAATGGATTTGTCCCCATGCTGGCAATCGCCATTGGGCAATCAATGGTCTACGATAATGATCGCCTGTTCATCACCTCTATGCCTTTTATTGCCGCGCTGTCTGCCATCGGATTTAAGACCGTTGTGCAGCGATTTTCACAAAAGCTAGCCGAAAACAGGCGGCAAGTTGTGGTTGTGCTGTTGGCTGTTGCCGTATTGCTGCCACAATTGTGGACAACAGGCGCACTGTATCCACACCTTTTGTCGTACTACTCAGAGCTAGTCGGCGGCGTGGCAGGTGCGACAAATATGGGACTCGAAGCGACTTATTGGAGCGAAACCTATAATGAGTCACTAGACTTCCTCAATGAAAATGCGGAAGCGGGTGACACGATTTACGTTGCCCCCTGGAGCCATGACGTGATGGTTTATTATCAACTCCAGGGCCAACTGCGTGATGATATTGGAATTGCAGCTCCGTTTGCTGTGTCCAGTCTATTTGATGAGACGATCAAAATGCGCCAAAAATCGTTTGAGCAAGCTGATTTTATTGTTTTTCAGAATCGGGGAACAACTTATGGGGAAAAAGGGCTGGACAGTGAACTTGCAAAATGGATAGCTGCACGCGAGCCAGATTTTATGATCTCGCACAACGATGTACCATTGATTGAAGTTTATCAGCGGTGAGACAAACGGCCGTTTTCGACCACTCACCACTAAAAAGGAGACAAACAAATGTCAGTAACCCACAAACGCTTAGGCAAACACGGCGTTCTCGTCAGCAACCTTTGCCTGGGAACCATGAACTTCGGCTGGCACACCAGCGAAGAAGACAGCTTCAAAATTATGGACCGCGCTTTGGAGCTAGGTGTCAACTTCTTTGATACAGCCGATGTTTACGGCTGGGAAGTCGAACATGGTCACACCGAAGAAATCATCGGGCGCTGGTTTGCCCTCGGCGGCGGACGGCGTGATGCAACGGTTTTAGCCACCAAAGTCTACAATCCCGTTTCACGCAAAGCGAATCTGAAAGAAGTGAACAGCGATGGCCGCAGCCTTTCCGCCTACAAAATCAGAAAACATTGTGAAGGCAGCCTGAAACGCCTGCAAACCGACTGGATCGACCTCTACCAAATGCACCATATCGACCGCGACTGCCCCTGGGATGAAACATGGCAAGCATTCGGCAGCCTCATCGACCAGGGTAAAGTTGTTTACGTTGGGTCTAGCAACTTTGCCGGTTGGGACATCGCCACAGCCTGCCAAGAAGCCACCAAACGAGCACTGACAGGGCTAGCCAGCGAACAAAGCATCTACCACTTAAATAATCGCACAGTCGAACTGGAAGTTATTCCAGCCTGTCGTCATTATGGCTTAGGGTTTATTCCGTGGAGTCCGTTGGCCGGTGGCTTGCTAGGTGGCGCACTCGAAAAACTGGAAACGGGCCGCCGCAAAGGTGAAAACTTTGAGAAAATGGTGAATGAGAATCGGGACAAGCTGGAAAAATACGAATCGCT
>QQUD01000643.1 GCA_008501785.1 Chloroflexota bacterium | reverse complement strand
TCATGCGCGGGTGGATTCTTCACATCACCATGTACCCCAATCGTACTGCAATGCACAAACCGCTTTACTTTGGCAGCAACAGCCGCATCCAGCACATGTTTCGTACCCTGCGCATTCACCGCGTACAAATCATCATACGTGGCCTTGCCTTCACGAAACAGCGCCGCAATATGATAAACGCGGTCAATGCCCTCCATCGCCTTCGTCACCGATGCAGCATCCGCCAGATCACCCGCACAAACCTCAACACCCATCTCAGTTAGATGCTTGGCCTTGGACCGATTGCGCACAATCGTACGTACATGCCAGCCATCCTCGGCGAGTCGTTTACACAATTGGCCTCCGGTAAACCCGGTACCACCTGTTACCAAAATTTTATCGCTCTTTGAAATCATCGTTATCCTATTTCAAAATTATTTTTTAGTGTTAGCCTTCGCAATCATCATATAGCCACTGTTCAAAAAGAGTAAATTATCCAGCTTGGCAAAAAACCAAACAATCGGATAAATCAATGAATACATTTTGAACATTTTTTCATTCTTCTTTAAATCCTGATCCGTGACCAATGCCCCTTTCTGCGAGTGGTCCTCTTTGTTTTTTTGCGTCATGTACACAGCCTGCACAATCATCGTATCCACCAGCTCCGAGAAAAACTTTGAATACGTTTTGCTCGATTCAAGTTGAAATCGATCTCCTAAAAGTTTTCGCAAGGAATCTGGATTATACCCATGCCGCACATGACCATGCTTTTCATCAGTTTGCCCAAGAGCCAGGCGTACCCGGCGCAGCAGGCTATTTTTGTTATGCGGCACATTGATGATGACAGAGCCGCCAGGCTTCAAAATGCGGAAAAGCTCCTCGACAAAGGCAGCATCGTCATGAATATGCTCTAAAAAGTCAAGAATCGCCACCACGTCAAATTCATTGTCGGCAAAAGGGACTTGGTGAGCATCGATCTGATACACGTCATCTTTGACAAGCGCACGAATCGCCGTCACGCTCATGTCATCTAAGTCGGCGCTTTTCCAGCTACCACCACGCTGCCGCAGCAAATAGCTGATGACGCCATTGTCAGAACCAATGTCTAAGCAGTGAAGACTTTCTGTTGCACCCAACAGTGTGGTTACTTCTTTGAATTTTCGTTGCTTGAGTACGGATTTATTAAATAGTTGAACTGGCCAAAGTTGTTCCATGTATCTTATCACTAGTTGTTGCGTAAAATTGTATTTTAGTTTGATGAATCTCAGTTTCTTTCCGGTTAAAGCTCCACCCTAGCTCAGTTGCCATGACATCAGCACAAGCTTGCAAAACACCATCACCGGGATATCCAGCGGACCCTAATTCAGTACGACGGAAAAGAATGTCAGTCAGGGTTTGAGCCATTTCTTCACGGACGGCGTATCGGGTCTCAGCTTTGGTAATGGCTATATTGATGTCAGATTCATCAAGGGCATCAATATCAACATAGGATAGTACATTTTGGTACGCAGAACCATAGTTGCAGACTAATTGATGTAGGACGTTTGGTGGAATTGAAAACGGCCGTTTCTCCCCCCCCACCATCTCCAAAAACACATCAAACCGCTCAATTTGCCCATCATGCAAAAGTGTTACCGCAGAAGTTGACGGAGGCGACGCCTCGCCCCAAGCAGCATAAACATGGTCCAAAATCTCTTCTGCCACAAATCGTGCCGTTGTGTATTTCACACCAAGTACAGAGACAACACCCTCAACACCATCTTGCCGGTGGTCACGAATTTCATATTGCTTACCCAAACGCACTGAGCCAGTTTTCGGGTCAACCCCTTTAATCGGAACCATCCCCTCATGCACATGCAAAATATCATCTAACGTCAATTTTGCCTCAGGATAGGCACTGTTTAAATCATCAATAAACGTCTGCAGTTCCTCAGGTGTCACTTTAAATGAATCAGGATCGTCACTACAAGGAATGTACTCCGTGCCAATCATCGACTTGCCACGCCACGGAACCACAAACAACATGCGGCTGCCACGTTGAACCACTGCATCATTATCAGTAAACTCCCGTGAACTGGAAATCGCTACTGCATATTTATCAAACAGTTGACGTGTAATGATATTGAATGATTTGGCAAATTTGAGCGGAGGTGGAGACGGCCGTTCCTTATGCAACAATCGCCACAAAGCTGGCGTCCACGGACCCGCCGTATTCACTACCATCCGCGCCCGTACCTCATGCTGCTCGCCTGTCAGCGAATCCTTAACAACAGCACCTTGCACACGCTTATCGGTGCCAATAAATTCTATAATTTCTGCATAATTAGCGACATCAGCGCCTAGCTTTGCTGCAGAATGAACATATGAAAGCGTCAGACGTTCACTATTATAAGCCAATGCATCATAAAAGAGCGCGGCCCCCGTCAGCTTATCCTGTGCCACGCCAGGCAGAATTTTTAACACATCTTTTTTGGAAATTGTGCGTCCGCCCGGAATTTGTTTTTGTGGATCTAGAGAGCGATTGCGATCAAAGCCGACAATATCGTTGAGCAATAGCCCAGCGGCCATTATCTCGCGACCTTTCATGCCATGACCGTAAGTAGGCATTAAAACCGGCAGCACATGAATCAAATGAGGCGCAATCTTCAACAGCGTCTTGCGTTCACCTATCGATTCCCGCGCCCGCTTAAAATCAGCATGTTGCAAATAGCGCAAACCACCATGAATCACTTTTAAACTACTAGCAGAAGTCGCTCCACCAAAATCAGTTTTTTCAACCAATGCGACCGATAATCCTCTTAAAGTCGCTTCCCAACAAACTGTAGCGCCGTATATTCCACCACCTACAACCAGTAAATCATATTCCTTCTTTACAAAATCAGATAGATTACGTTTCATGTCCACAATCCTAAATGAAAATGTTATTTAGAGGAATAAGAAACCTGTTGCTTGTAGGTGGTCTTATCTTTTTTTAACCAATCAAACAACTGATTCAATTTACCCTGGAAAACCGGATAAGAGAAATTAGCTTCAATCAGATTTTTGCCTGCTGTACCGATTTGAACTCGTAATTGTTCATCTTCAATCAGTTTCACCATGCCTTCCGCATATTTTTCAACGGTTGGTTCAGTGAGCATTGAATTCGTGTTGTCAACCACCTGCGTATGCGTCCGCATGGCTGTTGCCAGCATTGGCTTGCCGCTGTGCAGGTAAGAATACACCTTCATTGGGGTGTTCTGACCCTTTGTGCGTGGTGATACAACAATATCGGTTTCGGCTAGATAGTCAGCTAAATCACTTAATGGACGTGGTCCTAAGAAGCGAACTTTGGGCAAAATGCCGAGATGGTATGCTTTCACAAGATATTTTTCTATATCGTCATTAGCGCCACCAATGATAACGAGATGGGCATTGTCTGTTTTTTCCATCGCCAGTGCAAAGCTTTCGAGCAGTAGGTCAATGCCCTGGTACGTTTGCAGATTGCCAACATACATCAACATTACGCCATCGATTCGCAACTGTTTGCGCAGGCCACCCTCATCACTTACTTTTACATCTTTCAGGTTTGAAACATCATTGAGAATGACAACTTTCTTATTAGGTGAATATCTTTCCACATCAGCGGCCAAAGCGTCACAAACTGGTGCAACAGCCCGTGCTTGTTTCACAGCAATCTTCTCGAAGAACTCAAAGATAAACGAAACAATCTTAAGGGCAGGCATTTGCTCAACCATCTGCTGTGCCAATGAGGAGTCCATATCGTAGATGTATGGCAATCGGAAAAACATTTTCGTAATCATCGCAATAAAAACAGATTCTTCAACTGCATGAACCAATTCATATTTATTGCGCGTCACAAGCTTAAGCACAGTAAAAATCATCAAAAAGTCACAGATGATTTTTTTCCATGAAAAACCCGCAGGAATATTTGTAATGAAAGAAACGTTGGGGGTTCGATGAATGGTCACACCTGGATAGTGAACATCTTGTCCTTCGTGATAGGCAACAACATCAACCTGATCGCCTCGTTCAGACATTACTTTTAATAAATTGTCTACTGCAATGGGGGTGCCACGATCCATATAAAACGATTGCGGAGCCATCAATAAGATTTTCATTATGTTACCTCTTATTTCCTTGCTAACTTCAAAATCACCGGCGAACCAAGTAAATTAGTCAAACCCGTGAATTGAAAAAACCGCTCAATTAAAGCTGAAAATTTTGTTGACTTTACTGTGCGATGGACGACCATCGGTACAAAAAATTGTGCATAATGATCGCTGTGTTTAAATGCTTCTTGCTCAAACGCTGCCAACAAGTCGGGTTTACGAAAACATGTATACGGCCGTGTATTACCTTCGAGCTGTTTCTTAAATTTAAAAAGAAAAGGCGCAATATAATTGATACTGCGAATTTCGGGATAATCAATTATGATTGCTTTATCGGCAACACGAGCCAGTTCGGCTAAAAACGGCCGCCATTGATCTACATGGGGCAGCAGCCGATAACTAATGACGACATCAAACGACCTATCTGCAAAGGGTAGATTCAAAATGTCGCCTACTTTGAATTCACAAAGCCCTTTCTCAATAAAATGATCAATGCGCTTTCGGCATACATCGGCACTGCCATGAACAGTCACTTTAAACCCGTTATTGATCAAAGTTTCTGTCACTTGACCATGCCCACCACCAACATCCAAAATACGTGCGTTCGGATATTCAGACAACATATTTAAGGTTGTCTGTGCTTGAACATCTAAAAACCATCGTCCAACATCCCCGGCAAATCGTCGGGCATAATCATCGGAGGAGGTTTCAATATCAGCAGTTTCTGAAAATTGAGGTGTTGATACTTCTTCTTGAATCATATTTATATTAACTTCTACTAAAACATTATGACTTCGGTACTGTTTTACTGTAAGTCTGCATCCTTACGACACTGCTTACACAACCTTACGCTGCAACGCACTCTCAACTATACAATAAATCCAATTTAAGTTAGGGGTTGACTTCTTTGACGCACTGCGTTATATTATATTCATAACGCGATGCGTCATAGCGTCGTATTTAAAATAAAATTAAAACAATAAACACTGAAAAAACAAACGTCTGATATAGACAAAGAGGTTAAAAATGGTTAGCGAAACAATTGAAGTGGTCCAGGAACAAGTTGAAACCACTTATGAAATGGTTACCGGCACAGCTCGCAAGGTATTTTGGTTTGGATTGGGCACCGTTGCCTTTATGCAAGAAAATTTGAAAGCATTGGTCGAAAACACAAACTCCTACGCCAATAAAATGGTTGAAAAAGGGGAAGTTGTGGAAAAAGACGGCCGTAAAATGGTAAATGAATTTGTTGAACCTTACCAAAATGAAGTAAAAGACCGCGTAAAAGAAGTTGAAAAACAGTTCACTGATCTTTCTGAAAACGTACTCAATCGCGTTAACGTTCCCAGCGCAACCAACATTGAAGATTTGAACAAAAAAGTTGCTAGCTTAGGCCGCAAAGTTGATCAACTGAAAAAATCACAAAAAGCATAAGTACAACTATCTTTAGGGTAAACATTATGAAGCTCTGACCGTTTGGTCAGAGCTTTTTTTTATTGAAACTATCTGCTCTGGGCGTATGAGAATCATCTTCTAATCGTTTTGTTGAACAACGCAATTCCCATTAAAATACAGCCTATGAAACGTTTTCTCCCGTCAAACATATCCCCTGAGCAGGTTACCACCTGTGTTGGTCTTATTTCTGATACACATATGCCAGAACGATGGCGCACGCTGCCAACGGCCGTTTCCACCATCTTCTCCAATGTAGACCTCATCCTCCACGCAGGTGACGTGGGTGAACTGTGGGTGCTCGATGAACTGAGCCGAATTACACCGGTAACGGCCGTTCACGGCAACGACGAAACAGAAGAAGCCACCCGCGAACTCCCCTACCAGCAGCTCATCACCATCAGCGGCCAGCGCATCCTGCTCTGGCACAACCATTACCAAGACCGCATCGACGAAATGGCTTCACGCAAAGGGGACAATTTCGTCGACAAGCTTGAACGCAGCGTCCAGCGCGGACGACGCGCCAACGCCTCGCTCGTCGTCATGGGGCATTGGCATATCCCATTGTTATACGAAAAAGATGGCGTGCAGGTCGTCAATCCTGGGGCGATTGCCTCCGGTAACTTTATGGCAAAACAGGCGGTACAAACGGTGGCGCTGTTGTTTATGTTGAAAAACGGCCGTTTTCACATCACCCACGTCAACTTAGCCCAACCCGGCATTCCCTACACGCCCCCAGTCGTTTTCGAAGAAGGTTTTGTTGCCAATCTGAAAAAGTTTTCGGACACAATTTTAGCGGAGGAGTTAACGGCCGTTCAGCACCAACTCTTCCCCAACCTCTACCATTTGGCCCCCAAACCGCTTACTGCCATCTGGTACAAACTGGCCCACGAATGCTGGGCTGGCCAGCGTAATGTGATTACCATCGATGCACTGCTGCAACATGTCGCCGAATCACCCGCGATGACGGATGAGGTGAAGGAGCAGGTGCAGGAGGGGTTGATGGGGATGGTAAACGAATAGTTGTAGATTTCAGCACATCATGTCTTTTTTCCAGGCAATATCTTTTTAAATTTTGTCTATGATATTTTGAAGTATTACAAGATTAACGTATAATCAAAGACATTAGTTTTGGATTCTTCTTAGCAATTTTATCGCGCCAAACCCAATCCAATTTGCCTAATTTTTTCCATAGGTTGAAAAGCAAAATCACGAATCGATTTCATAAGGAAATTGCTGTTATTAAGCATTAATTTGCATATTCTAATAGTTTTACTTAAAATAATGTCATTTTATATAAATTTATTGAATGTATTTATCAATTTTTCAAAAAAGCGATTTCAAGACCTGATAGGTTATAAAAAACCTATCAGGTCTTGAAATCGCTTTGATGGTACAATCCCGCCCCATGAATGGCACAAAACGTAGCAATATCAAACTTGGCAATAAAGTTGCAATTGTTTTAAAGAAAGACCAACGGACTGGCACCTTAACTGAAGGCATCGTCAAAAATATTTTGACAAAATCGGCCACCCACCCTCACGGCATCAAGGTTCGACTAGAAAGCGGTGCAGTGGGGCGCGTAAAAGAAATTTTGAGTTAACACATCCAAGGTGCGGCGCACTTCAGAAGTGCGCCGCACCTAACAATCAATCATCACCCCCCATTCGTCGGCAGCGCATCTACACTGTTCAATTGCGCCCACAACGCCTCTAATTCTGTATCACTCATGCCAGCATAATTTTGCCAGGGCATCTCAGAATCTAGCTGATTGCCGTCCGGCGTGACCCCAGTGCGCAGTGCTGTAAAAAAATTATCTTCTGACCAGTTTTGCAAATCACCACCCATCGTCAAATTAGACCCTTGCGGTCCGTCGGGGTCAGTTGCACCCGCTAAATTTTCCCCATGACACGAATTGCATGAGGCAATATTGACCAGATATTCGCCGTACTCAGCCGATGCAGACACAGCAGGCGCATTCCCACCAACCGCAGCATGGTCTGTGTTGGCAACAGCCGCCACACCGTTATACGCCAACACGCCAAAAATAATTGTGCCGGGGAACTGAATGTTTCGTTCACCCAAATCATTATCAACCGGTGGCACAGTTTTCAGGTAGGCAATTAATGCGGCAAAATCGTCATCTCCGTAATGTGCGTAATGATTTGAAGGCATGGTGACGAGAGAACGGCCGTTTCCCCCCACCCCGTGCCGAATCGCCTGCGCCCAATCTGCATCGGTATAATTCGCACCAATCCCACCAGCCCCAGCCGTCAAATTTGGCGCAGGCACATACCCAATCGGCGCTTCATCAATAAAAACCTCGCCTGACAAATCTTCACCATGACATTCAGTGCAAGAACTAACCCTGGCCAGATAATTGCCCCGCTCAACCGCAGCCTCATCCGTCGCGGCAGCCACCACAGCCACCGGCACATCAGGAGCATTGTCCAATCGGTTCCCCCCAACAATCCCCAACACAACGACAACAATCACTAACAAACCCACCATGCCACCAACAATAATACCTATCCATTTCAATGCTCGTTTCATAAACTTTGCCTCCAATGTTAATCGAATTGTTAATTCGATATGCGATTTGGAAAATCGCGCTACAATATTTTTTAGCTATTTTTTTCGTTAAATTTGACCTATATCCTGTTGCGTAATGATTCCCTGTCCGGTCAGGTTTTCAATCAAACCAGATGCCTTATTGAATTCACCAGTTAGTTCTAAATTCAGTTTGCCACCGCCTTGTGTGCGGGCACGAGCAGTCATGTCTAATCGCCACATTCCCGCTTCCAGAGGGGATGTCGTCCCTCTCACGGAACCTTTAAAGCCTGCACCAATCACGTCAATGAGAATTCGTCCAGCTGTCTGCCCCCTGTTGGTATTAACAACGACCTGAAATGCTTGCTGCAACTCTGCTATATCCCCATCAAGACCAGCTTCAAAGCACGTCAGATTATGCTGGCAAGCAATGACTCCCTCACCAGTTGCCACAACAATCAAAGCAACCCTGCCGTTTGCTAGCTCCCGGCTCTCGGTGCTGGTTACTTCATAAATGATATTGTTAATGGCGACTGGTTCAGACTGTTTTGCGAATGCAGTAAACGGCCGTATCAACCACAACAACATCAGCACAAAGATCATTATTTTTAGGACACTACCTGAGTTTTTCATCTATTTTGTCTCCTTAAATCTGGTAAATTATGAACTCTGTTGTGGATAGTTGATGTCATACTTTTGCTCGATAACCGCCACTTTGCGCATATCAGACAGCGGCCATTGCCCACCCTCGGTTGCAATGAGTTGATGTAAATCAGCAAAATATTGTTCGAAGCCACCTGGGGACATCCAAATCAGAAAAGTAGTGGGGTGATCTAACTGATTGGCAAAAGTGTGCGTCATACCAGCAGGTACATTAACAAAAGACCCGGCGGAATGCGTACTAACCTCATTTTCCACGGCAACAGACAACTCACCAGAAAGCACATAAAAAGATTCGCTCATTTCGCGATGAAAATGGGGTGGTGGCCCAGTGAAATGAGGCGGAGCGACATACTCAACCAGCGACCACCGTCCTCCCGTCTCCACAGATTTCACTTTCGCTGTCACAACACGCTGTCCAATCACTTCCAGCAAGGTTTCCCCCTCACCGGGCTGCAACAGCGTCGGTGTCTGTTTAGGTGGCGGCGGGTCGGCAAACGTATGCGTCATGACCGGTGTGTTTTGCCACGCAGTGATTAACCATTTGCCATTTTGGCAATGCAGCACGGCCAATGGTTTAGTCGGATAGCCTGCCGGATGTCCGTTTGCCAATGTAATTTGACCTTCGAGTTGA
>QQUD01001062.1 GCA_008501785.1 Chloroflexota bacterium | reverse complement strand
TTCTGCCTCAGGTGCTGGGGCTTCTGCGACTTCTTTCTCCAGTTCCTTACGCGCCATCCACTCGATCTGTTCGTGAGCCGTGACAGCTTTCAGGCTTAAACCAATGCGTTGACGTTCCTGGTCTATGCTGACAACACGCAGCAAATGTGTTTCGTCTACAGAAACAACATCGCCTGCATTTTCAACATTGGTGCGTGACAGTTGTGAAACATGCAGCAACCCTTCAATACCAGGTTCGATTTCAGCAAACGCACCGTAATCAACAATGCGGGTAATGGTGCCTTCAACAAGTTGGTTAATATCGTAGCGTTCTTCAACAGTTGACCACGGATTTTGTAAGAGCTGCTTACGGCTCAGGCTAATGCGTTGGTCGTTGCGATCTACTTTGAGGACGTAGACATCAATTTCGTCACCTACTTTCACAACCTCACGTGGGTGGTCGATGCGATGCCAGGCCAGCTCAGAAATGTGAACGAGACCGTCAGCCCCGCCAAGGTCAACGAAGATACCGAAGTCACGCAAGCCGCTGACCTTACCAGAAAGGGTATCACCTGGTTTGAGGCTTTCCAGCAGTTCTTCTTTACGCTTTTCTTCCCACTCTTTTTGGGCGTCGCGTTGGGAGAATACAAGACGACGACGGCGACGATCAACTTCAATTACTTTTAAAGGCATTTTATTGCCGCGTAATTTAGCTAACTTTTGCTGTCGCTGTCGGTCGTTCATGCCTCGAGTCAATTCTGACAGATGTGAAGCTGGAACAAAGCCGCGTAAACGGCCGTATGGCACAATTGCACCACCTTTGTTATATCCAATCACTTCACCTTCAATAATCTCCCCGCTTTGCATCAACGCTTCCGCTTCAATCCAATCTTGATTCAATTGAGCCAGATGAATGGAAACAATCAAGCTGTCAGGCGCATCAGTATTGACAATGTAAACGGGTACTTCGTCATTTACCTTTATAGCCCCTCGTTCTTCATCAGATAGCTTGCTAACATCTGATGATGGAACGATTCCGTCTCGTTTTAAGCCCAGATCAACTATAATTCCTTGTTGGGTTGTCGCAACAACAATGCCTTTGCGAATATCCCCAACTACGGGTAATTTATAATCGTGCTCGTCAAGCGCCTTTAGGAAACTGTTCTCTTCGTTGGTCATGCTTTAATAATCTCTCTCGAAAAATTTTTTCCTATCAAACAAAAACTCGGCCTAGATCCGAATTTCTTGATAGGATTGGGCCGAGTCGATGTATGCAAAAGTTTCCATGTTATATAACTGCTGGTTGTAAAAAAACTCTGTTGGTATCGAAATCCCTCCAGCTTCGTGCTTTTATCAAGTCCATAAAACAATTACTAACTAAATACAAAACACATTTTTACAAATATACAATTATAAAGTAGATAAATAGCGGTAACTTAGCCTACAGCAACCCAGTGGCAAAATTATATCCTTACATCCAGGCATTGTCAATTTACATCTTCTCTATGTTGGGAGAGAAAAAACGGTAAAGATTTGCTTTCGCTGTTGCTTTGTTAATTTAAATGAATTTGTATGGTTCTGCAATGTTTCTAATGATTTAGTTAGTTTTGAAACTCATTTAGAATGGAGTATTATTTTGTGTTGAAAAAATTTGCCATATTTAATCTTATTATCGCATTAGGGAATTAATGTCGGGTAAATGAGGATATGATGAATAGGCACATAGTCTATACAGATAGTTAGATTGTTTGATACATTTTTCATATTCTTACGTATACAATAATAAGATAGATGTTCTATTTATCTTGTGATGCTTGCTATACCATACATGTAATGACAAATTGGACTGTTTAGAAAGGTAACTATGTTAAAACAGCTTTTCCGCCGTAACCGTGTTGTTGAATCAACAAATGGTCAAGTAGATGTAGAATCAGATTTTCTGATTGACGTTAAGGACGTGGTGAAGGCTTATATCACGCCCGTTGGTGATTTTATTGCTTTGGATGGCGTTGACTTAAAGATTGATCGAGGTGAATTTGTTGCTGTTGTGGGAAAGTCAGGTAGTGGCAAATCAACTTTGATTAACATGATCACTGGGATTGATCGACCCACTTCCGGTGAAGTGTGTATTGATGGAACGGCCGTTCACACCCTCAAAGAAGGCCCCATGGCTGAATGGCGTGGACGCACAATTGGCGTCATCTTCCAGTTCTTCCAATTGCTGCCTATGCTTTCGTGTGTTGAAAACATTATGTTACCGATGGATTTCTGTAACATGTACACACAGAAAGAGCGCAAAGAAAGGGCATTACACTTGCTAGAGCAAGTGGAAATGGTTGAACATGCGTACAAACTGCCATCTGAAGTGTCTGGTGGGCAGCAGCAGCGTGTCGCCATTGCGCGCGCAATGGCCAATGATCCGCCAATTCTAGCGGCAGATGAGCCAACCGGTAACTTAGACTCAAAAACGGCCGATTCTATTTTCGAACTGTTTGAAGCGTTAGTCAGTGAAGGCAAAACGATTATGATGGTGACACATGATATTGATTTGGCAAATCAGGTGAATCGCACCATTACATTAGCAGATGGCCTAATTATTAATGAAGAACGCCGTAAATAAATTGTTTTGAATTGGTTTGATAAAAGAGCCGGGAGTGCCCCGGCTCTTTTTTTATGCATTGGCGATGCGATTGCGGATGATGCCAAGCCCTTCGACTTCACATTCAACCACATCACCGGGTTTGAGGAATTCAGGTGGGGTGCGGGCAAAACCGACGCCGCTGGGGGTGCCGGTAGCGATAATGTCACCAGCAATGAGTGTCATGCCACGCGACAAATAGGCAATCGTTGTGGGAATGTCAAATATCATTTTTTCAATGTTGCTGTCTTGTTTGGTGATGCCGTTGACACGAGATGTGATTTGGCGGGAACTGAGATAGGTAAAAGTATCGGCCGTTTCTATCCAGGGACCCATCGGGCAATGACCATCCAGGCTTTTGCCTTTGAAAAATTGTTTGCCTTGTTGCTGCAGGTCGCGTGCTGTTAGATCATTGATGATTGTGAACCCAAAAACGTAGTCAAGCGCCTGCTCTTTAGGGATGTTTTTGCCAGTTTGGCCAATGATGATGGCTAATTCGGCTTCCCAGTCGATTTGGGTGGAAACGGCTGTATCATAAGGAATCTCATCGTAGGGTCCGGTAACGGCCGTTGTTGCCTTATTAAAAACCACCGGGAATTTGGGAATGTTTACAGCCAGACCACGTGCTTCATCTGATTCACGGGCATGTTCTGTATAATTTTTCCCCAAGCACATGATATTACGGCGCGGGGTGGGGATGGGGGCCAGTAAATGAACTTCTTCAATAGACGGAAGCTCTGACGAATCTGCAAACTCTTTCTCATGCAAGCCATCAAGTCCACGTTCGATCAAGCTCAACATGTCTGGCGCGTAGCTGGAAATGTCGATGATTTTGTTTTGTTTGACGAGGCCGATGGTGATACGGCCGTTCCACTCATACGTGACCAATTTCAATAGATTGAATCCTTTTACCTGCGTCCAACCCGTTTACCGATGTTGCGTCCTACCCACACCTCTTCCTTGAAATTGGGATCACTGGCCGATGCCACAAAATAAGTCACGCCCCGCACAGTCGGGCGCTGTTGAATGTCGCGCCAAAATTGCAAATATTGTGTTGCTTTGCGACTGGCAGACGTGCCACTTTTGTTGTTGCTTGCCTCTGTGATCCAAATTGGTTTGAAACGGAACCGGCTGATGTAATCATCTAGCACATCAATGGCACGGGACATGGGATACACATTAGACCAATATGTGTGAATTGCCAACCCATCGGCCGCTTCAACAGCCGCACGGCTGGCTTCGATGAACTGAATATGATCTTGTTTGAGTCCACGCACTTCAGACCCAGGTGACAGGCCGGGATAAATGAAGCGTGACCCTGGCATAGCCTGCCGGTAGATTCGCAGTACTTCCAGCCACCACTGGGCAAACGTTGCGCCATCTTTCCAAGCGCCACTGAGTCCTTCTGGTACTAAATTTGGCTCATTGTGCAGTTCGATCACCACATCTTTGCCGCTGCCGATAATGTTGATAGTGCGGCGTACGTCATTGATAGTATCGTTGAAAAATTGGTTGGGGCTAATGTTACGCGTGCCGTTTGGACTGCGAAAATCGAGAAAAGCCCGTACCACCCAGCTCACATCGGGGTGATTATTTACTAATTTTTGGACGCCATCAGGATTGTGGAATGAAAGTACCTTAATCATGCCGGGGCGCATTGCTTTGAATTCAGCGACTTCGGCATCTGTAATGGTCGGATCGGCGGAGGCGTGTAAGCCAATGAGTGCATGTCCGACCGGGATCGGCTCGGGATTTGGCTGATCGCCCGGTTCTGGATCGGTTGGTTTAGGTGAGAATGGTTTTTCTATGATATTGTCGTCTACGCGCACAGGGGTGTATTCACCTTGTGCCGGACCGGTGATGAGCATGGATTGGTTAGCAGGCACGAAACCTATATTTTTTGCATCACGGCGGGGTGCATCTCTTAAGTTGATGCCGTAGAGACCTGCATCTGCATTTCCACCGTCGATGTCGATGGCGGCTGTAAATGCCCACCCTGGTGTTGTGTCATGGATAGGAACTGTTGGTTCTGGTTCTTTGTCTTCTGGGAATGGTTTGGGTTGGGTAATGGATGGGAGCCTGCCAACGACGTTTTTGAGACGCTTGCGAGCAACTTTCACAGGTGTGTATTCGCCTTCTGCTAGACCTGCTACTGTACCGATGGCGCTTTCGGGAAAAAGTGCAATTTTTTGACCAGTGCGGTTTGGCTTACTGCGCAAATTCGTGCCAAATCGTCCAGAAATAACTTGTCTATCATTGATGGTCAGGTTTTGATTAAATGCCCAACCTAAGATCGTGTCCGTTTCATCTGTTTGAGGCGGTTCGGCGGGGGTTACAGATTCTGGCACATTTATTGGACCAGAAAAATCTTGACGACGAGCGCGCACAGGTAGATATTCGCCACTAAGCTTGCCGATCACTTGTAATGTGCTGCCACCGCGCACAAGTCCCATGTTGGTGGCTTGCCGATTTGGTTTGGCTCGCAGGTTGATACCATATTGCCCAACGACTGCGTTCCTGCCGGTGAGACTTAGATAAGTGGCGAATGCCCATCCATCAACGGTAGCGGATGTGTCGGTTGGTGGTGGTGTTGGCGCTTCTGGTTCAGGTGTTGGCGCGTTTTTGAGGGCTGCGGATGGAACTTTAACGGCCGTATACTGTCCACGCTTGTTGCCGGTGAGAATCATGATTGTGCCGCCGGGAACAAGGTCAATTTTACGGCCGTATACGCTTGGTGTTTTGCGTAAATTTATGCCACCCGTGTTTGCCTGAGCCAACTCGCCAGCAATTGTGATACCTGAGGTATATGCCCAGCCATCCGTGTAGGGGCCTGCGGGTTTTTGAAAACCCAGAAGCGGCAGCAAAAAGGGGGTTGGATCAAAGATATGATAAGGCCAATTTTTATAGGACTCATCCTTTTTTTTCAAAGTTAAATGTAAATGGGAGCCAAAGCTGTTGCCCGTGTCATTGGCTAAGCCAAGCAAGTCGCCAGCCTGTACTTGTTGACCAACGCGCACGTTGGCTTGTTTTAAATGAGCATAAATGGTGCGGTAGCCGTCAATATGATCAATTCGAACATGAATACCGTAGTTATGCCCTTCAGGATTAGTCCGCACACGGGTGATGCGACCTGGGGCAACGGCAAAAATTTTACTACCCATTGGGGCCATAATGTCTACCCCTTCGTGACCGGGGAGACCAAATTGAGAATAATTTTGGGGGTTAGCACCGAAATATTGATTGATGGAACGGTATTCTGTTGGCCAGGCTTCAAATTTAAAGTCACTCATAAATATCTCCTAACTTTGAATGAGCGTTGACTGTTTACCGCAGAGGACGCGGAGAGCGCTGAGAAATAAAGAAAGCAACAATTCAGGTTTTGTTTAGAAACCCTAGGGTTTTCGCCAATAAAAGCTTAAGTGCTAGAAGAACCCTTTAGTTTGTCTAGCTATGATTAGTTTACATATTACGGGGTTACGTTCAGTTGGTCAAATCCCAAAGGGACTATTTGAAAAAATGTATTGCCGGGGGAGAGTGGGAGCGGGTTCCCAATGGAATCGTAGAAGGTGAGCATGTGGTTTGGGTGATCGCGTTTCCAGGAGCCATTGAAGCGCTGTCCGTCCCGAAAAATGGAGACGGGGCCGGTTCCCCAAATTTGGATTTCGATAGAAGGATTGTTGTTGGTGTCTTCGAAGATGTCGGTATCGACGTGGTTAGCGGCAACGACGACGATGTTTTTGAAGCTGAGTTGTGTGCTGGTGTTGGCATCGAGATGTGTTTCGCCGTCGGTCCAGCGGAGGTAACGGCCGTTCCCATAAAACCAAGTCGCATTCGTCGCACCGTACCAAAGCTCAATGCGCGTAGCTGGTTCTCCTTGCGTGATCGGGGAATCCCGAAACGTCATGTAGTTAGCAAAATTAGGTGCAACATCTTGTTCGCGTAGTCCCAAAATGTGGCGCAAGTTGTAAGTGTTGGTGAATAAGGTGTGTGTGGGAGCAACGCCTTCTATTTCAATGCGTTCAAATCCACCATGCGCGAAGTCTGGTGAGATGATGCGGTCATAAAACTCGCTGTCTTGCAAACGCAAGCGTACTGGACCAGCAGAGCCTGAGTAGGCAAAGGCAGCATCGTACATTTTGGGAATTTCAAGATCGATCAGGCGCGCACTGCGAATAGAGCCGACCCTTTCAACGTCGTGGGTGTAGAAAACGGCCGTAAACCTTGTAAATCCACCTTCTGCAACATGTTCAAATACCAAATCGGCTTGATTGAGTCCCGCTTGTGGCCGCACAATAGGGGGCGCGTTTGAGATTTTGATGGCAAGTGGGCGGCGTCCCAATGACGCTTCATCCATAGAAATTCCGGTGAGTGGATTGATGTTTTCAGGAAACGTATTTGGTCCGATCAACCCTTCGATGGTTGGAACAGGCGTTGGTGGGGGTGTGAGGATGATTTGTGTGGCGGCGGGAATGGCTGTTGGTGATGGGGCTGGGGTGGAAACGGCCGTTTGTGGCACAGTTTGTGTTTCAGTAGGTGTTTGTGTTGCGGTTGGTTGGTTTGTAGGTGATGGGTTGGATGTGTGGGGGGCTGGTGGGGATTGGCAGTTTGTGAGAAAAACGGCCGTAAACAAAAAGATGAACATTTCTATAATAAATATTCTTGAATTCATTCGCAAAAAACAAAAAAGACAGCCAATAGCTGTCTTTTCACATAAACAACTGTTGCTAAAATTATCGAACCCGTCGCTGCCAATATTCTTTTACAGCTAACTCGGTTACGTTTTCATCGGCGTGAATAAACTCTTTTACCAGCCGGGTAAATTGCACATTTGCCTCTAACATGGGGAAATGTCCACAAGTATCCAGCCCAACGAAATAGCGGTTTCCGGCAGATGCCTGCGTGTGATTGTTGGTCGAAGGTGGTTTGACAACTGAATCATTGTGACCATATACAATCAAGACCGGACAGGCGCAGTTTGCTAGATCATTTGCAAAATTATTGCCACGAACCTCTTCTGCTAATTTTGAAACGGCATCTTCATCAATTTTACGCAATTCGCTTTCGACTTCCGAAAACAATTCGTTTTTTCCAAGAATCTTTGCCGTGAATTCATCTGGTTTCATATCAATCAGACGTTCATTAACGGCCGTTCCTTGAATAGGTAACGAGACGGCCACTACTTTTTCAACTTGCTTTGGATGTTTTGCGGCAAATTTTAGGGCAGTGATGGCACCTAATCCATGACCAACTAATGTTAACGGTCGCATCATCCCCATATGATCTGTAAAGGCACTGAGCATATCGATATATGAAGATAACGAATAAGCTGATTTTAGGTTGCTAGATTCACCAAACCCCCATAAATCAATGGCAAAAGAGCGATGCTGGGCCGAAAGTCCCTGCATCGATGACCACCAATAACGCCACGAACCGAGCCATCCATGTATAAATAGAATGGGTTGGCCTCGTCCTAGGACCTCATAATGGACTAGGTGATTGTCAACCGTTGCAATGCTCATACTAAAAGCTCAAAAATTTCCTAGTTAGCAGATTCTCTTGCTAAAACCCCTTTGATTTTCTGAATAAGTGCATCAGGGGAGAAAGGTTTTAAAACATAATCGGATGCGCCAGCTTCAAGGCCTGTTTGAATTTCAGTTTCTTGTCCTTTTGCAGATAAGAAAATGATAGGAATTGACTGAGTACTTTCATTTTCCTTAAGCCGACGACATGCTTCATATCCAGTCATACGCGGCATCCGTACATCCATCAGAATGATGTCGAATGTTTCTTGTTGTGCTTTTTCGACGGCGGCTTTTCCGTCCTCCACAGGAACGACGTCGAACCCATTAAATTCAAGCGTTAAAACGATAAGATCACGGATATCTTTGTCGTCTTCAGCAATTAAAATTTTAGTCATAGCGTTTCTCTTTTATCTACGAAAAGACTTTAAGAAAGTGCAATTGAGGTGGGATCACCATCCTCAACAACAACAGGTAGATTGAATGTAAATTTACTTCCGGACCCGAGTTTGCTCTCTACAATTAAGTCACCACCATGCATTTCAATTAGACTTTGCACAATAGCTAATCCGAGACCAGTTCCAGGTATTTGTTGTACATTTTCATCTTCTGCTCGATAAAAACGATCAAATATTTTCGAAATATTTTCTGGTGCAATGCCAATGCCTGTATCTTCGACTGTGATAAAGACATAGCTTGTTGTTGAAGTAGCAGATAGACGAATCTCACCATAATCTGGTGTGTAATTAAATGCATTATCAATCAGATTTGTAAGAATTTGGGTAACGCGAGCCTGGTCAGCGTTCACCAATGGCAGCGATTCATCTAGGTCGATTTCGATTGATAGATGTTTGTCTTCGTGCTGAATACGGCCGTTAAAATGTCCTTCTACAATTTGATCGATGACAAGTGCGATGTCTAACGGCCGTAAATCAAGCGTCGTTTTGCCCGTCTCTATGCGCGAAATATTCAGCAAGTCATTTACCAGCATATGCAAACGATCCGCATTGTTCTTAATGACGCTTAAGTAACGAACCTGACCCTCTGCCATTTCTCCAGCGGCTCCCATCAGCATTAAATCAGCATACCCTTTGATAGAAGTCATCGGTGTGCGCAACTCATGAGAGACCGTAGAAACAAATTCGCTCTTTAGTTTATCAACTTCCACTTCCTTCGTAATGTCACGGAAAATTGAAACAGTGCCGTAATACTGTTGATCAGACAACACAGGCGATAAGTGAACACTCAACA
>QQUD01000599.1 GCA_008501785.1 Chloroflexota bacterium | reverse complement strand
GAGGAAGGCGTGCCAGAGGTCGGGGTTCAGAGCAATCCAGTCGTCGATGGCTTTAGCCAGGTGGCTGTTGCCTTGGGTTTCGTCAAGCACGTCGGGGCCGGTATCGTCGCCGAGGCTGCTGTTGGCGCTGCGCACGATTTCCAGCGACAGGCTGTGCAGGGTACGCACGTCAAACCCCTGGTCGGGCAGTCCCATCTCATCCAGCCGCCTGCGAATGCGTGCTTTGAATGTGTCAACGCTGGAATTGAGGTAGGTGACGATCAGGATTTGTTGACCGGCGTTGGGGTCAATACGGCCGTTTCCAATCAACTGTGCCGCCAACAACGACAGGGTAAACGTTTTACCGCTGCCAGGGACGGCGCTGATGGCTAAACGGCCGTTTGTGTACTTCAAAATCTCCGCTTGGGCGGGACGTAATTGCATCTCACTCATTGGCATCATCCGTCACAATTGGGAATGTGATGGTCAGAGTATACCCTTTTCCCGCCTCTGCGGAAATTTTGAATTGCCCACCATTGTAATTCACAAATTTTTTCATCAGGAAAAGAGGTGCATCGCCTGCTTGAAATATCGCACTGTAATTTCGCTGAGAAGGCAGTGAATTATCAGTTGTCAGATTTGAATCTTCATAAAAGCAGTTGATAGTCAATTCAGGATTTGTTGCGTTCAAAGACGCAGCCGCTGTTGGCGTTGAGGAGGGAAACGGCCGTTTCCAACCCAATCCGATAAATCTCATCCAAATCATCTCCCGCCTCATTCAAAGCAAACATCGCATTCAACAGCATTTCATTCAATTTTGCGTCGGATTCCATTTGTTTCGGCTCCTTTTGCTACAAACCTCAGCCTCTATTTTGAGAAACAGCCTTTACATTGTAACTGAAACATCATGCTCTTGTGAATCGCCTTTCGTGCTATAATTCCCGACGTTTGCACGAATAAGTGGGAGTGGAGGCTTTAGCCGGAACCGTTCCGGCTAAAGCCTCCACTCCGATCAAATAGACTATTTAACAGGACGTAATCGTCATAATGCTAAAAAGATTATTCGTTTTACTAACAACATTTATCATTGGTGGGCTGCTCACGAGCAGCCTGCAACAAGCAGCAACCGTAGCCGCAAAACCCGTGCAGCAGTCTGCTGCAGACCCGCGCTTTGGTGCAGTCGAATCATTTTGGGCAGCTAACGAAGCTGTTGAACTTGGTGTCGGCTGGGAGCGCATCCTTTTCTACTGGAACGAAATTCAGCCCACTGGTCCTGGCGATTGGAACACGCTGCACGTCAAAGAGGAATGGCTGAACGAAGCTGCCGCCCAAGGTCGGCAAGTCGTTGGCCTGCTCAAAAATACACCTGTCTGGGCAACAGAAGGTGAATTTGCAGCCGGTGTGCCGCGTGGTTTGTATTTGCCCGTGGATGATCCTGGCAATTTATGGGCAAACTACGTGCGCCAGGTGAGCGGTTATTACGGACAGCGTGGCGTCCATCATTGGATCATCTGGAATGAACCAGATATTGCACCAAATGTTTATGGCCACGAATTTAGCGGCTCGATTGATGATTATTATCAGCTGCTCAAGGTGGCTTACACAGTCATTAAACAAGCCAACCCCAATGCCATCGTACATCTTGGTGGCATGACATACTGGCACGATCCGGGTTATTTGCGCAAATTTTTGCAGGTTGTGGTGAATGATCCTGATGCCGCAGCCAATAACTATTACTTCGATGTTATCTCACTGCACATCTACTTTCGTCCAGAAACAATTGCCACAATTGTGGGGAATGCGTTTGCGGTGCAGCAGCAGATGGGCATTCCGCTGAAAGCCGTTTGGATTAACGAAACGAATGCCCGCCCCAGCATGGACCCAGAATGGCCGGTGCAGGTGGAGAGCTTCCCTGTTGATTTAGACCAGCAGGCGTGGTTTATCCCACAGGCATTTGCCATTGGATTTTATTCGGGTGCAGGACGGATTGCTGTTTATAAGCTGGTTGATGTGAATTTAGCCCCTGGTGGCGAATCATGGGGACTGGTGCGTCCGCATGATTTTAGTCGCCGTCCAGCATATTTTGCCTACCAAACCACAATCAAATATTTGAGCGGCTTCACGTATCCGATCCAGCGAGAACAATCTTATAACCATTATCTGTTTTCGTTTTCCCGACCCCAGGGTACGACGCGGGTGATGTGGGCACGAAATCAGTCACCGGTGACGCTGCAAGTGCCTGCATTGGCGGCATCTGCACTGCTGGTGCAGGCGACCGGCGAAACAACGACGATTGTGCCAGAAAATGGCAGCTACACAGTCACGCTGGAAGCTGCACGATGTCATGGTGAATGTTACATGGGTGGCCCACCGGTTTTTTTGGTTGAGGACGGTGGGACACCTGGTGAAGCTGTGCCAACATCCCCACCACCGCCGCCGCCTACGAATACACCTGAAGTGATAGCACCAACGGAAACGGCCACTTCGGCTGCGCTCAGTACGGCCGTTTTCACCCCTACGCCTATTATCACAGCCACCAACACACTTGTCCCGCCCACAGCGACAGCAACAATTGTGCCAACAGACACACCTGAACCAACCGCGACTGCTACCACGCCAGCAACGGAAACGGCCGTTCCGCCCACAAGCACATCTACCCCGCGGCCAACTGATACACCAGCCCCTACGGCAACGATGACAGAAACGGCCGTTTTGCCAACGAATACGGCCGTTTCTACAGAAGTTGCCATGGGAGTGCCGACAGCAGTGCCAACATTAGCTATGCCACAACCCGTAGACGAGGGCATCTCGATGGATTGGCAAGGGTCGTGGTGGTTGATTGGAACGGCCGTTATCCTTAGTGCCGCCCTCTTCCTCTTCTGGAAAAAGTCAATTCAATAAATTTATCCATTCGTCCCATTCGTGATGCAAAAAAAGAGCCTGCCGCTTATTCGCGCACAGGCTCTTTAATTTCTTTCGTCTTATTCGTCCCTTTCGTGATTACGAGTCAGGGTTACAAGAAATCGAATTAAAAATCGCCATCAATTGATCGGTTAATTGGGTAGGATTATCTGCAGGAACATAATCACCACCCCCGATATCGGCGACATATTGTAAAACTTCTGTATTAAAGCCGCCGTTCGTGTTACCACCAATAGCAATGCTGTGTACAGTAACATCCGGTAACGAACTCTTCAACTCTTGAATTTCACGCATTGTGTCTGCTACAACATAGCCTGCTCTGTTGCTTGAATAGTAACGCCAGCCACTTTGCCAGTTTCCAGTATTCTCAACATAGTCGGCGGTATGGGGCGCACCATAAATAACAACATTTTGGACATGGCTGTCAGCATAATAAAGACCATCTTGGTCAACGGTGGGCACACCATCGCTAACCAGGACAACAACTGGAGTACGTAGCGGATCCCAAGTATTAACCATTGTCCTTCGAGCTTCATTAATAGCAGCGCCAGTTGGCGTCCCGCCAACTGCTTGCCAATTTTCCACAATTGCATTAACACCAGCAATGTTTTCCGTTAGCGCGATTGTATCAAGGTCAATGTTCAATCGTTCTCGGTAATCCGTATAAGTGCCATTGGTTGTAAAAGTAACAAATCCAACTCGGCTATCACCACCTGCTGCGGCAATAGCATTGTTCACGGTAATCACAGCATCTTTTGCTGCAGCAATTTTTGATGGAAACTCACCTGGAAAATCCCAAGACATACTGCCAGAAGTATCAAAAATATAGAACATATCAGCTAGCGTATCACATTGGTTGGCAATATAGGATGCACCAATTATTTCCACTTCAGCCAGATTTAAATTGCCAGTCCCGCCCAATTGGATACGAATATGTGTTGCGGGAATATTGTTCATGGCTTTTGCTATTGAATCAACACCACCGGTGAAAAAGTATTCTGTGACAGAGCGATCATTCCGCGTTTCTGTTAAATCTGTTGAGGAAAACCCAGTAGAGCTGTTTGTTACAAACACATAAAAATTAGATAAGTCGTTTACATCTGCATCTGTTCTGTTAAAAATTTTTAATTGCTGCAAAACATAAGCCTTCCCTAGGCTAACTTCCCAGTATGCATTCGGTTCACTATTGGTACGAGAAACAGATCCGTTAGCCAAAACCCCATTTGTATTGCCATTACAAGCACGAGCGGCATCATAGCTCGAAGCCGTCGATGATTGACTGGTTGTGACCCCTGGATTTAAACATAAATTTGACAATGGAGGTAGCGTTGCCGTTGGTGAGGCTTCTACAGTAGGGGTTGTCGTGGGGGTTTCTGTTGGTGTGGGTGTGATAGAGGGTGTTGGTGTCTCTGTTGAACCAGCCGGCACTTGTGTTGGGGTTGAAGTTGGGGTGCCACCCGATGGGTCCTCTGTAGAAGTTGGTGGAGGTGTATAATTTGCCAGATTAGGAGGGGCCATTCTATCCTGGCGGGCAATGCGGGAAAAAACACCTTCTAATGTTGGTCCCATGACCGTAATGATCAAAACTACAGAAATACCAACTAACATTAAGATAATTGCGTATTCTGTAAAACCTTGACCAGCTTGGTTGTCCTGTGATTCTCTTGATGATGGTTTATCAGGTGGGTACATTGGCCGTTTCATTGCGTAATCTCCTTTCGTGCAAGTGGCCTTTTTTGACTATGTTTTGGGTTTTGTCTAATAAATAATAATTCAAGATAAATCCAATTCACTTGCAGATATATTTATATTTTCCATTACAGCGCTTATTCGTAAATATGACTCCAGTACTTATTAAACAGGTGCTGTGTAAAACAGCACCCGTTACTAGCATACTTAATTATCTGATGAGATAGGGCAGACCGCTCAACTGTATCTGCCATCCATAACTATCATATTGACCGCCATTATAGTTCACCATCACACGCCCCCCATAGAAGGGGGTGCAATTTTCCTGGGTTGGATTTCCGTAATCACAGTTTGTGAGATCACCAGGAATCGTAATTTGATAAGGGGGTGTAATCCAAAGATTATTACAACCGTTATTATCTATTGCACACCTCACACCATCTGCCACACCATCTGGATCATCTTTACCTGGGTCACTAAATGTCATAGACCAGTCAGATTGATTGATTGTGTCAAAAAAGAAAGTGATCGGTGCGTCAGCGCCAGAGTCCGTGTCGAATAGGCTAATCGTAAGTGTTGACCCTGCTTGTTCTGGCCCAACATAAAGCAATGGAATATCGACAGCGTTTTCATAAACGGAGTTTAAAGGTAATCGTCCCAATGCGAAAATGACAACGCCATCAGAATCATGGGAGCCGGGCGTATTGAGTGCAGCTAAATTCCTGGTGTTGACGTTTGTAGCAGAGGTGTCCACATAGCTGTCTGGCCCTGCCCAAATTTCAAAGCCATTTTCTGATGCGCCGCTCACGGATGTGACGTCAAGCCACAAGTATCTTGCGCCAGAGCTGGCATCGACCATAATATTGTCGATAGAATTTAGGTTAACTTCGAAAGATGTATCTCCCTCAACTGTTGGGATTTCCACCACACCGGGCGCATCGGGGTAATCATTTCCTTGTTTATCGGCTCCTGGAGATACCCAGCGTAAATCAGTGTCATGATATCCAAAAACATCTCTTGCATCCCCTGTATTGCCGTAGTAGCTGGCAATATTCTCTCGAAAAGGTCGCCCATCTGTTGTTTGTCGGAAATAGTAAAGTTGAAAAAGCGTTTGGGTATTGTAGCTAGGATTGTATGGAGGTGGGTCTTCACCAGGTGCAAGAGGCGGGTTGCATTCGCCATTCCCATTTCCTCCGCCAACGCCCCGGTTCTCATCGATTCGCATATACCAAAATGGGTTGACTTGATCAATTGTAGCCAAGCCATCTTCAACCAAAAGATATTCTTCCGTTTCAAAAACACAGGGATTCCTTTGCATTGCTTGTTGGGGACGAGGCACAGGGTCTTCTCCTGGCGGAACCTCTATTTCTGGATTCGGTGAACCACAGAAACGATCATCAGTAGGGTTCATGCCACCATCAATAATAGCAAAACTGCTTCGTTGCAGCGTGAAATTATTTTCATCATTATTGACAGAATCGGGATCAAATAATTCAACACGTACAACATCATGTGTATATTCTTTAGGTATCATGATGCGATAGCGATAAGTGTAGCTGTCTGGTTCCCAGGGGCTTGAATTGGGAGAGAAAGGATCGCCAAATCGGGTGCAAACATGGGGGCCAAATATGCCTTGTGTTGAGGTAGAAACTGTCCCATCCTGGACGCGACGGCTGGCGTAAATATCTGTCAAAACGCTAACGCCAGCCGTGGCAGAGCGAGTCAGATCAACCGGATCATCACGTATCAACCGCAAAAAGAAGAGTTCAATTGGCCAGGTAACGGTGATGCTGTATTCGGTAACACCTAACGGGGTTAGTGCTCGACCAGAGGCAAAGGTAACGGTAATTCCATCGGTGTTTGTGATAGGGACGCCGTTGGCGTTGAGGAATTGCCCAGCTTTGATATCAGCAGGACCAGTTTCAAATTGATCGGCTGCCAGAATGAGTTCTGATACACCGGAAAGTGCAGCGGAATCGACGGCTGCCTGTAACTGTGAGCCTCTCGCAAAGATGAAGCCAACATCGACGGCAATGCCCACAAATAGGAGCAATGCTACCAAGATCAGGGCAATTAAAACAATGCTTTGACCTTGTTCCTTGTGTTTGATTGGTAAATTGTGAAAATTGATTCGATTTATTACTTTCATATATATTTACCTGCCTGATTTTTATTAAGGTGTTTCTAGCGGTTCGCCGCATGAGTTATCTGGGCGGATGTATTGAAGCAATAACCATTCGTCTCCGGCGCTGTTGCCATAACCAAGAATACGGAAAATGTCGAACTGTTTGATGAAATAACGGCCGTCTGGGAACTGTGCAGATCCAGATTCTGCAGTATTAAACACGATGACACGCAAACCTGTGCCGGAATCAATAAGTGCATTAACCGCCTCTGATACTTCTGGTAATTGTGCTGAGCTACCGCTTACCCAGCCTTCTTTGCGTAACGCTTGGGTTGTCGTATCACCTGGTTGGACAAAACCACGAACAACATGGTCGTATCCATCTGCCACACCAGCACCATCATCATTATGATCGAAATAGTCGGTACTGTCCCCTGGCCAGGCGAGGCTGTTTGATAGAACGGCCGTTGCGCCTAATCCACTACTTTCAATATCGATGATACCTAAGTTCCATTTCAGCCAGCCAAAGTTTCCATCACTATAATTAAATCCTCGCGAAACCTTGAAAATAGTCCCTTCGGTTGCTTCTTCTAGACTAGCATTGTCCGTATGAAAAACTTGAAATGATTCGTAATTAGGCGGCAATAAAGGGTATTCGAAATCGTCTGCATTTGGGAAGGGGTTCCCTTCGGTTGTTCCTGAGGGCGTTACAGAGCGGATGCCTGCGCTGACTGCGATTGGGAAAGCAGAACAGCCAATCGTATTTTGTGCACTCGTTGAGGCGAGACGCATCACATTCAATTCTGAAACCGAGTTGATGCTTGCCAGAGCTGGTATCGAGTCAAATCCTAGCATAGATTCAATATCATGAATGATATACGTGCCAACGATTTCTAAATCACCAGCAATATTATCTGTACTGCTATTCCCTGTGTGATCAAGCTGCAGTTCGTCAATAATTTTGGCTTGAATCTGGGCAATATCGAGGTCAGCACTACGTACGGTATTGGAATAGCCAAACTCATGGGTAAATTCCCAGGTGCCGGGTAAAAAACTGGTTCCTGCTTCGTCTAATTTGCCGTGAATCACCCAGATGTCCCATTTTGATTCATCCCAGCCCAGGGTATCTGTGATGGCCCCTCGGATGACGGAGACCATATCATCGTCTTGTCCCCCATTTACGCCAAAACGACTGCTAGCACGTGCTGCATCGGTAATCCTATTTTGAGTGATGACCAATTGACTTACTTCCACAACCCCAGCAATGATGATTAAGAAAATAGGCAAAAAGAGAGCAAGTTCAACAAGACTTTGCCCTTTACGTCCTGTTAATGTGTCAATATTTTGTTTCTTCATCACGCTATATTCCTTTCCTGCAAATACACACATATTTTTCTTAAGGTACCTGTATTATTTCAATCATTTCCCCGGAAACAGCGTTGAGGCGAAGATCGAGAATACGGCCGTTTTGCGGTGCAATCAACGATACTAGCCACTCAAGCTCATTTGAGTCATTCTGATTTCCCGCCAATAATGCCATCGTTAAAATTGTAATCCCTTCCTCTTCAATCATTTCTTTTCCGCCAGACTCGAGCATGATACCAACAGCATCATCACTGTCGAGCTGCCAGTTAGTAATGTTGAGCGGCGTGTATACCTGCTCGCTGCTGCCCGTACCAACGAGCGTGGCATCATTTTCAATCACAGAAAATGTGGCCGATTTGCCTGATGTTGGGGAATAAAAAGAAAATGCCCAGCTCGTTTCCCCAGCCAACAATATTTCAGGTGTTGCACCTTGAGAAAAAGTTGCAGAAGCTGTTAATAGTTCGGCATCTGCTTGCCATAAGGCTGCTCGATTACGTGCTGCTGCAAAAGCAATTTTAGCAGTGCGGCCTTCAAAGACAGGTGTCGGTTCCACAATTTGTGCTTTTTGCGCAATGGTGGTTGCTGAATTAGGTGCACCTACTACTTGCGTACTGTCGGGGCGGAACCAAAACAGCAGAGAAAGTACAACGACTACTATCAGCAGCAATACGAGCATTATGCCTAATATCCATTCCAAACGGTTCATTCACAATCCTTAGCTATTGTCTGAATATAATTGGTAAATAAATAATTGGGTTGCCTATAATAAGTGGCTCACTGCGCATAAATTGAATTTGGCTGGTACCATTACTATCGTCTTTTTCATAAACGAGATAGGCAAATGTGTCGTTTTGTATATCAATATCTGGACGGATTAATTGCACATTGTCGCTATTTATCAAAGCACTTTCCCCGTTAGTTGTCCAGGCTTCGCCACCGCAATTAGAATTCCCCCAAATTAGCTCATTACTTTCATCCCAATTGGCGTCAGTTGGATCAAATTTTACCCCATGATAATAAACCAGCAGGCAATTTCCATTACCGTTAATTGTTGACTGCACAGAACCGGGTGAACCTGTGTTAGCCCCTAGCCGTTTTGAAATTTGTCCATGAGATTCCCAATCGTTTTGATGTAGACAATCATCTGTTAACAAAGAACAGCTTATATGATAAATATATTGTTCATCTTCCGGTTCTGCGATAGTTAGGTTTTGTTCTGTATATGTGACATGAATGACGTTATCAGTGATGGTAATTTGAGGGTTTATTGCGAATTTATCCCCAGGAGTCGTGTGAGATAAATCCACT
>QQUD01000269.1 GCA_008501785.1 Chloroflexota bacterium | reverse complement strand
TCCTGAAATTGGTCGGGGGCAATTAAATTTGGCTCAGTTGATTTTTTCGTTTGTTGATGTGGTGCGAACTGATTCTCAAGCGACGCCAGAGACCAAACTCACGTATTTGCATGCGATTGAATCATTGACTGTGGAAGAAGAGGTTGGTGAATCAATCATTGGATTGAATCAAGGCGATTATGATCAGGTAAAGTCAGAGGTGACGCGTATTGTTGGTGAAATTATGCGCCAGGACATTAAAGAGAGCCAGGTAAGTGAATTTCGCCGCCGCGCCAGTCGTGAGGTTCGCCTAGACTTGACACCGACGCAAACTCAAATTGTGACCAGCATGGCACCTCAATTTATTGTGCCAACCATTTTTCATGATGCTGAAGGGACAGACCAGCGTCGGCAAGAATCTCTTGATGGTGTTGAGCCGCAAATCCGCACCATTTTTAAGGACCAACGGGTGCTGCGCAGCGGTGACATTGTGCGTGAAGAGGATGTTGAGGCGCTGGAGCAGCTTGGCTTGCTAGAAACAACGCAGGATTGGCGTGATATAGCTACTGTTTTTATGTTGTCTTTGTTGGGTGTTGTTTTGATCACGATGCATTGGCAAAAGTTTCGCAGAAAGCATTGGGAAGAAAACGGCCGTTATCTCATTGCCTTCTTTTACATCTTTGCTGTTTTTGCACTGTTGGCCCGGCTGTTACTCACTGGACCGAGCGTGTTGGCCTACTGGTTTCCAATTGCCGCCATGTCGATGATGTTTACCGTCATCTATGACGCCCGATTTTCAATTTTAGCAACCTTGATCATGGCCGTTTTGTTTGGATTTATTGCCCCCAATTCATTAGAGTTGACACTGTATGTTTTGGTCGGCGGCATCCTGGCCACACTCACACTGAATGATTCCCAGCGGATTAATGCATTTTTTCGTGCCGGGGTGATAGCCGCTGTTGGTCACATTGTTGTCATTCTAATTTTCCGATTTTCGCAAGACGTGGTTGATGAGATTGCGCTGTTGCAGTTGATGTTATATGGCATTGCTAATGGCGTTCTCTCGGCTGCGTTAACTTTGGTCGGGTTTTACGTGATGGGCAGTTTGTTTGGTGTCACGACCACCTTGCAATTACAAGATTTATCACGCCTGGATCATCCTTTACTGCAAGAACTGCTGCGCCGCGCACCGGGAACCTATCATCACAGCATTATGGTGGCAAATCTAGCAGAACAAGCCGCAGATGAGATTAAGGCAAACAGCTCATTAATTCGGGTAGGCGCTTTTTATCATGACATTGGCAAGATGAACCGTCCGCCATTCTTTTCTGAGAACCAAGAGGGCGTCAATCCGCATGATGCGTTAGATCCCTACACAAGCGGACGCATCATTCTCAGCCATGTTTCTGATGGATTGGAACTGGCTCGAAAATATAAGCTGCCGGATCGAATTCGTGACTTTATCGCCGAGCATCACGGCACACGCATTGTGAAGGGTTTTTATTTTAAAGCGTGTGAGCAGGCTGGAGATGATGCCGAAGCGGTGAATAAAGAGCAGTTTAGGTATCCTGGTCCTCGCCCGCGTACGCCTGAAACAGCTATTGTGCTGTTGGCTGATGCAATTGAATCAACATCACGTGCATTGCAGCCAGATACGCCGAAAGCGATTGAAAAGCTGGTAAATTCTTTGATTGATGAGGATATGACAAAAGGTCAGTTAGATGAGTCTGGCTTAACTATGGGCGATATTCAGAAGATTCGGGAATCGTTTATTAAAACGTTGAAAGGACGTTTCCATGTAAGAGTTAAGTATCCTGGCAATGAGGAGCTGATGGCTGGTACGGCTGCCTCGTCACAACCTAGCCCACTCTTGTCTAGACCCGCTCCTCCTCCTGCTGAGCAGCCAGCCATTCAGGAAATGCCAGCTTCATCTTCTCAAGATGCCCCAGGGGGATGATTGTGGAACTATTTGAAGTGGATGTTCAATGTCTGGTTGGCGTGCCGGAAGGAGTGGCAGGGGTGTTGGAAACGGCCGTTTTTGCCACGCTCACTCACCAACAAATTAATCCCCCCGCTGGTTTGTCACTTGTCTTAACTGATGATGACCAGCTTCAGCAGCTAAACCGCGACTTTCGGCAAATTGATGCGCCAACTGATGTCCTCAGCTTCCCGGCGCAAATGCCTGAAATTGACATACCGGACATGGTGCCATATTTAGGTGATATTCTTATTTCCGTTCCCTATGCTTCCCGACAAGCCACCAAAGAAGGTCATTCTCTGATAGAGGAGTTGCAACTGTTGACAGTGCATGGTGTACTGCATTTATTGGGGTATGATCATATGGAGCCTGCAGAGAAAGAAAAGATGTGGGGGGTGCAAACGGCCGTTTTGCACAAGCTCCAGGTAACTATAACCTTACCAGATGAGGCGTGAAATGCAGCAAAAGGCCCAAAACGAAATTTATGACCGCGCAAAAAGCTTTAAATATGCATTTGAAGGATGGTGGTATGTCCTGCGTACCCAACACAACGCGTGGATTCATGCATTAATTAGTCTGGCAGTTTTGATAATGGGCTTGTGGCTACAAATTCCACTGCGTGATTGGGCGGTTATCATATTGGCAATGATGGCAGTTTGGATGGCTGAGTTTATGAACACAGCTATCGAAGCGGTTGTCGATATGGTTATGCCTGAATTTCACCCATTGGCTAAAGCAGCCAAAGATGTGGCAGCAGCGGCCGTTTTAGTCGGGGCAATTGGGTCTGTTTTGGTTGGATTGCTGTTGTTAGGGCCACCCTTACTCGCTAAATTATTTGGTGGATGACAAGTTTGAGGGCTGCATTTCCCCGGAAGCTTATATCAAGGTTTGCTTGAAAAACAGGTGCAAAGCTTCCGGGAAAATGGATTTAGTTTATCGTCGAATAAAGTTGCTTAAGAAAAACCAAAGGTTGGCTGGTCTTTCAGCAAGACGACGCACAAAATAAGGATACCAGGCCGTCCCAAATGGTACATAAACACGCATTTGATATCCTTTTGCTACCAGCTCCTCCTGTAAATCTCTGCGTACCCCAAACAGCATTTGAAATTCAAAATCATCTGATGAGATTTGTTGACTTGTCGCATAATCAATCGTGGCTTGAATCATTTGCTCATCATGAGTAGCGACCCCCAGATGCACGCCATTTTGACGCGCTTCTTCACTGAGCATTAATTGAGTGAGTTGCACAAAGCTGCTGTCAGTATCTTCTTTTTTCGAGAAGGCAATCTCGGCAGGTTCCGCATATGCTCCTTTGCACAAGCGCACAGAAGCACCCTCCCGAATGAGTTTTTGTACATCTTCGCAACTGCGAAATAAATATGACTGAATGACAACACCTACGTTTTCAAATCCCTGATGGTATCGTAGAGATCGATATAAATCTAAAGTTATATCAACTGTGCTGCCTTCTTCCATGTCCAGGCGGATGCGATTATTAAATTTTTGGGCGCATTGCAGTATTGCCTCAGCATTTTGCTTCATTAATATTGGGTCAATGTGCATACCAATTTGGCTGAGTTTGATTGAAACAGTGGCATCTACACCGGTTTCATGAATTTTTTCGAGCAATTGCATGATATGGTTGCAGGCTTCAATCGCTTCGTCTGCTCGGGATACGTTTTCACCTAGATAGTCGAGTGTGACATGCATATCTTTTGCATTCAACTGCTTTGTTGTTGTGATGGCATCTTCAATCGTTTCACCAGCCACAAAACGGCTGGCTACACGCCAGGCTAATGCTGTATGGGTAACTAATTTTCTGGCCCATTTTGCTGTTGAAAGATACAGTAAAAGGTGCCTCATCCATGTTTCACCATATTGGTAAATAAGAACGGCAAAAGCCGTTAATCCGATAAAAAGTGGGAATAAAGATTTACGCTTTTTGTCCATTGTGGAATTCCTTTGAAAATTGGAAGAGGGTGTGGGCATCTCTTCCTGATTGTAAAGGTGTTTGATGGGTGTGATTTTAGCTCGGTCGTGCGGAAGGGCAAGTGTTTTTGTGGTTGAAGCTATGCGTATTTTCCCCTTTTCATTAAGGTTAGAATCTATTATGATTGCACTGATTGGTGAGGGTAAAGGTTTATGAATGAGTAAACAGGATTCATCACGGCACTATCGTTCAGATAATGGATTAAAATCAGAGGTTGGTCAAGATGTGTTGCTGGAAGCAATTACGGCCGTTTCTGCCAGCCTCGATGTTAACACTATCCTATCTCAATTAGCTGAACAACTCGTTCAAGTTATCAATGCAACGAGCGCCTATATCGTTGGCAGACGAGATGATATTCAAACAGCTATTATCATCGCAGAATACCAATCAGAGGAAGCCACATCCGCTGAAAAAGTGTCTAAGCTTGATATATCTTATGATCTTAAAAGCCAGGATGAAGCAAAAGCGGCGTGGTTGCACACTGCAGAACCGATAGTTGCACATGCTGTCAACCCCGATTTGCCAGTTTGGCGGCGACAGCAAATGCTTGATTTCAAAGTAAAATCGTCATTGATTGTGCCATTGGCTGTCAAAGGGAAAATTGTTGGATATGCAGACATTTGGGAAAGTCGATACCGGCGCGATTTTTTACCGAATGAAATTGCGCTATGTGAAGCCATTTCCAAACACGCGGCTATTGTGCTGTCAAACGCGCAAATTTATGAATCTGAACGTAGGCGACGCCAGGAAGCAGAGATTTTTAACGAAGTTTCAGAATATGTAACAGCGACACTTGATCTTGATGAGGTTGTCAATCGTACGCTTCACACCATTCGACGGTATCTTGTTGGCATTCATAGCTGTAATATTGCTATCTTGGAGCCAGATGGTGATAACTTGCGGTTGATGAGTGACTGGGTAATTGATCCCTCATATACAAAAATTGAGTTTGATGTTCAATTTAAGGCCAGCGAATCTTATGCGACGAATATTGCTCTGCAGAAACGTCAGCCATTTTGGATAAATGATTTACGGCAATATCCATTTGCAAATGCCCGACTAAAAAATGCGGTTAAACAAGGGCTTTGCTCGCTTTTGTATATTCCACTCTTGGTGCAGGATCGGCCAATTGGACTGTTATTAATTCATGCGTGGCATGCACCACGTCCATTTTCGCAAGAAGAAATTATGCTTTGCAAGGGCGTTGTCAATCAAGCTGCCTTAGCCATTGAACATGCCCGATTATTTACTGAAACAAGACAACAGGCTAAAGAATTGGCACTACTCAATCAGGTATCAACTATTGCCGGTGAAACAACCGAAATTGATGATCTTTTTCAAGAAGCAACGATGCTTATCTCGGAAAATCTTTATCCTGAATTATTTGGTTTTGTGATTTTAGATCAATTAGGTAGAAAACTGGTTCCTCATTCCTCTTTTGTGGGCTTGTTGCCTAACACACAATTTGAGGAAATTGTCACAGTGGAAAGCATCGTTCAAAGAGCCATTAACATTGGTGAACCTGTTATCCGTTCTAATAATGACACAAACTCGCTCAGCTATTTATTGCCATCATCTCAATCGGCGGTTGTGACGCCAATTAAAATCAATGACCGTGTCGTTGCATTGATATGTGTTGAAAGTTGTGAAAAGTACCGGTTCAAAAGCAATGATGTTCGTTTTTTGAGAACGCTCGCGGGGCAAATAAGCACCGCCATGGAACGTGCTCATTTATACGAGACACTGAGGCAACAAGCAGATACATTGGCGAGAAAAGTGACTGTAAGAACGGCCGAATTGCAAGCTGAAAAAGATCGGACATTGGCGATATTAGAAAGTGCTGGTGAAGGGATTGTTTTAACAGATATAAACGGCCGTATCTTATATGTCAACCCTGCTTTAGAAAAACAATCTGGTTATTGTCAAGACGAACTATTAAATCAAAGCCCACGCATTTTTAACAGTGGTAAAATGCCTGACAGCACCTTTTCGGAGTTATGGCAAACCGTTCTTGAAGGCAGTTATTGGTCTGGTGAAGTAATTAATCTGCGCAAAGATGGCACTTTATATGATGTGTCATTAACCGTTACGCCACTTCGTAGTTCAGATGGCGATGTAACGGGGTTTGTTAGTGTTCATGCAGATATTACACGTTTGAAAGAGGTTGATCGCCTGAAAACCCAATTTACCTCTACGGTTACACATGAATTGCGCACTCCTTTAACTAGCATAAAAACCTACCTTTCTTTGTTAGAACGTGGCAAGCCTGAAAAGCGAGACCGTTATTTGCGTGTATTGCATGAGGAAACAGATAGATTAACCCGGTTAATTCAAGACCTGCTGGATTTATCTCGGTTAGAGACAGCATCTCCCTATAATTATGAAACTTCTGTGGACCCCGTTGAGCGTATCAATGCATTGTTGCCTGGTTTTCGGGCAGAAGCTGATAAACGGACGATCCTTTTTAAGGAGCAAGTTTCCTCAGAATTACCCTTAGTATCAGCTTCGGAACTTCATTTTGATACTGTTTTGACTAATTTGTTAACCAATGCCTTTGTTTTTACACCAGAACGAGGCGAGGTGTTTTTGTCGATTTTTGACCAGGGTGATTGTTTGCAAATTGATATTGTTGACAATGGGGTGGGTGTTCCAGATGAGGAACTAGAAAAAATATTTGATCGATTTTTTAGAGGGGAAGCGGCTAACGACCTTGGTGTGCCGGGAACTGGATTGGGTTTGTCAATTGTGAAGAGTATTGTTGAGAGATATGGTGGGGAAATTCAGGTTACCTCAAGTGCTGAAGACGGTACACGATTTTCTGTGTGGTTTCCATTTTTTAAATAAGTGAATAGGGAATGTGCGTGATGAGATTAATGCATGATTTTTATGCGCGGTCAGCAAGGGTCGTTGCCCAGGATTTGCTGGGCAAGCGGTTGGTTCGTCTCATAAATGGGCAGCGACTTAGCGGTATTATTGTCGAGACTGAAGCGTATTGTGATGCAGATGTGCCTGACTTGGCTTGTCATGGCGATCAAGCGAATAACGGTCGTCCTACACCGAGAACGGCCGTTATGTTTGGTCCAGCAGGCGTCAGCTACGTTTATTTCACCTATGGTATGCATTGGATGTTTAATGTGGTGACGGGGCAAATAGGTAAACCTAACGCTGTTTTGATTCGCGCATTGGAACCTGTTGAAGGGATGGACACGATGATTGCCAATCGAAGGAATCGGCCTGTTGCGCAGTTAACGAACGGCCCAGCAAAGCTGGCTCAATCATTAGCAATTGATAAATCCTTAAATGGAGCAAACCTTTGTGACGCTGATGGGGTTATATGGATAGAAAATGCAGACCCTGTTGCTGCAGAGGCAATTGAAACCGGGCCACGCATCGGAATGGGAAAAACTCCTGAACCTTGGTATTCAATGCCCTGGCGCTATTGGATACGGGAAAATGCATTTGTCTCTAAGTAAAATACTTTTTTGATTTTACACAAAATAACCGGAGGAAGGATTATTCATGAAGTTTCTAGAAGGCAAAAAAGCCCTCATTTTTGGTATTGCAAATAAAAATTCAATTGCTTGGGGAATTGCGAAGTCATTGCATGCACAAGGCGCGGAAATTGGGTTCAGCTATGGCATTCCGCAGCTTGAGCGTCGGGTACGGCCGTTAGCTGAGCAGCTCGATGTGACATTTGTAGAAAAATGTGACGTCTCATCTGATGAAGAAATAGATGAGGTGTTTGCTAAGGCCGCCGACCATTTCGGAAACATTGATATTTTGGTTCATGCAGTTGCCTATGCTGTGCGTGAGGATTTAACTGGACGTTTTGTGGATACGAGTCGTGATGGGTTCAAAATTGCGTTGGACATAAGCGCCTACAGTTTGGTGGCGTTGGCGAAACGTGCGGTACCGCTCATGACCGATGGCGGTAGCATCATCAGTATGTCTTATTATGGCGCGGAAAAAGCTGTGCCGCATTACAATGTGATGGGCGTTGCTAAAGCTGCGCTTGAAGCGAGTACCCGGTATTTAGCGGCAGACCTGGGTCCGCAAAATATCCGTGTAAATGCGATTTCTGCCGGTCCAATCAAGACTTTAGCTGCATCTGGTATTGCTGGTTTTCGTAAAATGTTGAATTATGTTGGCGAACGATCCCCGTTGCGGCGTAATGTTAACCAGGATGAAGTTGGGAAAACGGCATTGTGGCTGTGTAGTGATTTAAGCAGTGGTGTGACGGGTGAAATCGTTTATGTGGATGCTGGTTATCACATTCTGGGTATGCCGGAACCTCCAGAAAAATGGGAATAGAAGCTAAATTGGTAGTATGCAAACCATTTAATAATTGTGTAATAAAAGCTTTAAGAGCTATTTGTTATAGTAATAATTAGCGGATTTTGACAAACGGAATTGATCCGATATACTCTTTCCGCAAATTTGACAAACTTATCAAGAGCAGTGGAGGGAACCGACCCGGTGAAACTGCAGCAACCCCCCAGTGAGGGAAGGTGCTAAATTCGGCAGCAGCTGCTGACAGATAAGAGGTAGGAATGTAAATCGCAAGCCTCTTGACTGCTCAAGAGGCTTTTTATTTGCTTATTGGAGGTTTTAAGCATGACGACTTTTACGAATGCTCCGAGTCTGCTTTTCACGTCAGAGTCGGTAACGGAAGGACATCCGGACAAAATGTGTGACCAAATCAGTGATGCTGTTTTGGATGCATTGCTGGCACAAGACCCAACGGCGCGGGTTGCTTGCGAAACGGCCGTTAAAACTGGTTTTGTACTGTTATTAGGTGAAATTACCACGACTGGCTTCGTGGATTTTGACAAGCTGGTACGTGAAGTAGTAACTGATATTGGCTTTGACAGCAGTGAAAAGGGGTTTGATGGCAACACTTGTGGTGTGCAAATTGCCGTTGCCAGCCAAAGTCCAGACATTGCCCAAGGTGTGAATAAAGCTCTGGAATACCGCTCAAATGGCACATCCGAGCAAGAAGTAGCCTCATTAGGTGCTGGCGATCAGGGAATGATGTTTGGTTACGCTTGTAGCGAAACAGACACTTTGATGCCCATGCCCATTTACCTGGCTCACAAACTGACACTCCGTTTAACGGAAGTTCGCAAAAATGGAACATTGCCCTGGCTGCGTCCTGATGGTAAATCACAGGTAACGGTTGAATATAGTCATGGGAAAGTAAAGCGCATTCACACTGTGTTAATCAGCACGCAACATGCCCCAGATGTTGATCAAGAAACGATTCGGAAGGAATTGATTGAGCATGTGATCATGCCAGTATTGCCTGCAGAACTGATTGATGACGAACTGCTCATTTACACGAACCCAACCGGCCGTTTTGTGGTTGGTGGCCCAATGGGTGATGCTGGTTTGACCGGACGTAAGATTATTGTGGACACTTACGGAGGCATGGGTCGTCACGGCGGTTGCGCATTTAGCGGGAAAGATCCG
>QQUD01000874.1 GCA_008501785.1 Chloroflexota bacterium | reverse complement strand
GGAACAACTTCCTCCACAGCTATTCTGCCACTTTAACGAAGGCACCGATGCCACATTGCTCCCACCAGATGCGCTCACCCAAATCTTTTTGGACCCACCACGCAATCAAGAAAGCTTAAAAGCCGCTCACGAATGGGCGCAAGCCAACAGCATCGCTATTTTGCCAGCCGCTCCGTGCAATGACGAAACACTGGCCCTGGCACGTGATCCAAATCGAGTTGCCGTTTATCGCATCAGCGAGCCCAAACAGGGCGACAGCGTCAGCGGCGTTTTACCAATTATGGGAACGGCCGATTTCGATCCACAAGTTGTCGAATTCTACAAAATCGAGTTGGGCATTCGCGAAGGAGACAACGTCAACTGGGTCACACTCGGCGACACGCACAACACCCCCGTCGTCAATGGGCAGCTAGAAATGCTGCACGCCGACGCGCTCCCTCCCGGCAGCTACTATCTACGCCTCATCGTTGTCAAAGACAGCAACTACGTCGGCGAACCGCACACAATCGAGGTCACCATCGAATAAACATCCCCTTCGTAGGTCAAAACGCTGTCTTGACCGGGTAGACAAAACGCTACTTTGCCCTACGAGGAGCGCCCTTGGAGTGGAGGCTTTAGTCGGAACGTTCCGGCTAAAGCCTCCACTCCGAAACTTTAGACGCAAACTAAAACTTCAATAATAAACCGGCTGCGCATCTTGAAAAGGGTGCGCTTTCGCATTATCCTCAAGGTATGGAGGATGTATCCCCATTTAGAAAACCTAAATAGGGATGGAGTAGAATAATGAACCGATTTTTTAGCTTTCTATTGATTACTGTATTGGTAAGCTGGCTTAGTCAGGCACAAATCGCTGCCGCTGATTCAAAGTGGCATGCGAAGTATTGGGACAATATCAATCTGGAGGGGGACCCATTTCTGGAAAAAGAAGTAGATGACATCAACTTTGATTGGGGAGAGGACGGGCCAAATGTGTTGGCCAACGACTTTTCTGCTCGCTGGAAGCGCACGCTTTACTTTTCCGCAGGCGTGTATCGCTTCACCGCTACAATGGATGACGGGATGCGCGTCTGGGTGAATGACAACTTAATCATTGACTCCTGGTACGATTCCCAGGTTCACACAGTCTCGGCTGATGTATACCTACCAGCAGGCGATCACAAAGTTAAGGTTGAATATTACGAAAAGAGCGGCGGAGCCATTGCCCAACTCAACTGGACAACAGTTTCTGGTTTTGCAGGACTTTGGCACGGCGAATTTTTCAATAACACCACTCTTAGCGGCAGTCCTGTGCATGTGCGAGATGATGGCGCGATTGATTTTAACTGGGCCGGGTCTCCCGGTGGTGGCGTTTGGGCGGATGACTTCTCAGCTCGTTGGACTGGCTCACTTACACTCGATCCCGGCACATATCGCTTTTCAGTGACAACTGACGATGGCGCACGGCTGTGGGTTAACAACCAACTGCTGATTGACGAATGGCACGAGCAAAAAGCGACCACTTATGTAGCCGAAATCTCGATTGCCAGCGGTGCAACCCCGGTTAAATTGGAATATTTTGATCAGGGTGGATTGGCGATCATTGCCTTAGGCTGGACAAAAGTTGCCACGCCAGCTGTTGTTCCCGCACCGCCAATCATCACCAATTGGCAGGCAGACTATTTTAACAATACAGAATTAACCGGTTCACCCGCCATCGTGCGCAATGATGCGTCGATTGATTTCATTTGGGGTAGCAGTTCACCACTGCCCAATGTGGTAAATGCGGATCATTTCTCGGTGCGCTGGAGCCAGTCGGTAAATTTGAGTGCAGGCGTGTACACGTTTACGGCGTTTACCGATGATGGTGTGCGCGTTTGGGTAAATAATCAACTGATTATCGACTCCTGGCAAATTCAAAATGTGCGGGCACACAACGGCGCAATTTCGCTGCCTGGTGGCACGACCAGCATTGTGATGGAATATTTTGAGTACACAGGTTTAGCTGAAGCGCGGTTAACGTGGACTGACGGCACAACGCCCGCGCCAACGAGTACAACATCTGTACCACCCCCATCCGGCACGGGTATTCCCACCTCAGCCACGATGACTGGCGCACGTCATTTAACCGTGCGCTCTGAGCCTTCACTCGATGGCGAAGCGATAGCGTACCTGTCGAATGGGCAAGCCGTGACGCTGGTTGCGCGTGATCCGTTTACGATTTGGATTCAAGTGAGGTTGGCGAATGGCTCGACTGGTTGGGTTAGCGGCCGTTTTCTCACCCCCGACGCACCGCTGCATAATTTACCGGTTAATTATGCGATGTAATAATAACAAGGTGCGACGCACTTCGGAAAGTGCGTCGCACCTAGATAACCTACTTCAAAATGTAGTACGTTCCCTTCTTCGACCCAATCTTCAGCAAAATATTTCGAGTCACCAGATCAACGAGATCAAGGCGTAAGGTTTCAGTGGAAACATTGGAACACAGTTTTTTGTATTCACGATTGGTGATGCTGCCGTTTTCGCGCACAAAGGTGAGGGCGCGGGTTTGGCGCTCATTCATGCTGCCGGTCCATTTGGGGGCAATTGTGCGTTCGTCTCGCTTGTTGTGCAGGGTGACGGTAAACGCATGGGGAGCGGCGTTGAAGGTAGGTGGCTCATGTCCACCCTGGACCATTTCTTCGATCATTTGATCGATGCCAAGCCCGAGTTCTTCAATGTACCCCCACTGAAACAAGCCATTCACCAGGCGTGGGTTGCGTGAGAAATGTTCTTCCACCAGATTGTCAACGGTCATATAACCAGGAAGGCCACCAGGGCTGATGATTTCCAGCCGGTTGGTGTACATTCGAATTTCGATGCGACGGCCACGAATGCGATAATCACGATGGGCCACAGCATTCACCAACGCTTCGCGCACGGCAAAACGGGGGTATTCAGTGAGTTCTTTGCGCTCCAGTTTGTCAACCGTTGCGCCAACGCGCATCTCTTCGTAAATGACATTCCAGGCCCGTTCGACCACTCGCGCCAGCGGGCCACTGATTTCGTCCCGGCGGCCGTATCCAATGCCACCATCTTCCCCACGCGGCTCAGTACCTGGGAATTTGACAAATACGATGCCCGATTGCGGGAAAAAGATTTGTGGATTGCGGCAAAATAGGAGAATGCCGGTGGTGGTGGGGGTGCCTTCGCGGTCGGTTGCGCCAATTTCGAAGAGCAGTTCTTCGGTGGAGCCAACGAGGGCGGCTCCGCGTCGTTCACGCCGGTCCAGGTAATCACGGAGGATGTCTGGGTCCAGGTCTTCACGTCGCGCACCGGGGACGGTTTCGATTTCGTATTCGGCTGTGTTTTTGCTGGTGGCTAATGAGCGCACTTCTTCGCCGGTGAGGAGTCGATTGAGTGAACCGCTGCGGATGAAAACACGGCCGTCATCGAGTGTGTGCAAGTCGGTGCTGCGCGGTACGTTGATGCCCACAAGCATTCCTTGACGGGTTTCGACTGGCTGCCATTCGCTGGGAACTGGGGGGCGGCAGCGACGTGCGGCTTCACGCAGTGCGCCTTCTGCTTCTTCTTCCCAAATAGTTTCAGTAGGACGGCCTCGGTCATTGAGGCCCATCACAATCAAGCCGCCATCCCCATTGGCGAGGGCGACCAGACATTCGGCGAGGGGGCCGATTTCGGCTGAAGGTAAGTAGGCGAGACGCTGCCCAGGTTTTTTATTAAGCATACAGTTAGTCCAAAAGCTATTTTCCCGGAAGCTTTGAGTTGTTTATTAATACATAAGTTTTTGCAGCTTCCGGGAAGTTTGTCGAGCAATTATTAACAATATATTTGGACGCAAAAATTTCTCATAATCCTACAACTGAACATAAGTATACCAAAAAGTTGTGACAATTGCTGTCACAGACAAGAAAGTGACTCCGTGTCCTATTCTATTTTTGTGAAATTACTCGATTTCTGATAATAGAAACCGGGCTGTGGACCACAACTCAAGAGTTTGACCTCGCTGCCACGCTTCGGCAAAGATTGTCGCCCCGCATTCCGCCTCTAAATCTGATCGCAGTTGGTTGAACAAATCCCATTTTTCCAGCCAGCCCGTCCACCCTGCCATCCTTTTAAAAGTGAGTGCAAGTATCTCGGCTGCTTTGATTGAATTTCCGGTTATAGCTAAAAGCAAAGCCCCTATAGGCAATGACAACATTAGACTTCCAACATCTTGACGATCTATCGTTAAAGTTAACGTCTGATGGAATGCTTCCCCAGCCTTAAGGTAATCGCCCATGCCAGTGTATGCAATGGCCTGGCACCATGAGATTTGGAACTTATACTCTGGTTTAAGGAATAGTGAATTTTCTTCTGGAAAAGATTGAATCAATTGACCGGCAAGAATATAGTTCCCGGCCAAATTAGCCAATAGTATTGGCGTAATCGCTTGATTGTGCTGATACACTCCTCTTTCTTTTTGAGCAGCAATCGCACGATGCGCGCGAATGGTAAGCTCTTCAAATTCCCCTTTTATTAAAGGCAAAAATAAATGTTGGACCTCATCTCTCAATATGGAAAGGCTCGATCTTTTACCCATTTGATTTAATAATCGCTCCCTTTCCAGACTATATCTTTCAAGGGCGTTGAAATCTCCCATTTGCCAGCTGACCCACGCCAAAGTGTATAGAGGCCTAATAGAAAAAACTGAATCATTGAGCGCCTGAAACTCGGTAAGACATTGTTGAAGCAATTGATAAGCCTTCTCTTTATTACCTAATTCAATATATATTGCGGCCAAGGAATCAAGGAATATCTCATAATATATGCTCCCGTATTTTCGGGACAACTTTGCCCCATCCTCCAGAAGATGTAAACCTTTATCATACTCCTTTACTATTGTCCATGCCCAGCCAAGCATAGAAGTGACATAGGCAATCTCTTTGTGGTCATTATTTTGCTGGGCAAATGTCAATGCGCGCTCAAAAAGCGGAATATCTCTTTTATGAAGCCCTATATCGCGAGCAGCAACCCGATACCATATGCGAGGCAGTTTTCCATCACTCTGGTTGGAAATAAGGGACATTGTTTGCTGCCGCAGCTTTGCAATATCATTCCCGATCAAACCATTGGCAATGTGATATAAAATTAAACAGTCTAAAGCTTTGTCCATTTCTTCATATGCTTTCTGTTCTAAAGCTTTTAACCAGGCAACCCGAATATTCTCAAAATCATTTTTGATCTCTTGAAGGGCTGGCAATTGGCGTCTCCCTTTGATATCAGCCTCTCTTTCTATCATAAAATCAAGAAAATAATTTTGATGGGCTTTTTCAGCGGCTACCAATTTCCCGGAGGTGATTAGTTTTTCTTTTCCAAACTGTCGCAATAATTCGTGAATTTGATAGCGACCATGAACGGTTTCAAACTTTAGGAATGAATTGCGCACGAGTCGGTTTAACAGATGTAAATTGGCTCCTGCCACAGCTTGAGCCGCATGACGGGTAAATCCAGCGTGGAAAACTGAGACATTTCTAAAAATTTCTTGTTCCCGTTCACTCATATTGTGCCAGGAATAATCAATGGTTGCCCGAATGCTGCGGTGACGGGATGGCACATCACGCAGTTCCGTTTCTAGAATATCGAGGCCTTGTTGTAACTCATCGATAATTTCAGCCAGTGAAACGGAACCCACCCATGAAGCAGCCAATTCCAATGCTAACGGCATGCCATCGACCATTTGGCATATCCGAACGATATTCTTTTGTTTTTTTTGGTTGTCAAAGGTTATATGCGGTTGGTTACGACGGGCAATTTGCAAGAAGAGTTTAACGGCCGAATAAACCTCAATATCAACGATTTCCTCTCTATTAGAAAACAACCCAATTGGCACTTTAAGCCCATCTAAAGGATAGTTTTGCTCCAGTTGTAATTGCAGTCTTTCTCTGGATGTAACTAGGATTTTCACCTTTGGAGCCGATTTTATGATGTCATCAACAAAGGCAGCACCGTCAAGGAGATGTTCAAAATTATCTAGTAGAAGAAGTGTTTGTTTTTGTCGCAGAAAATTGACGAGCTGCTGAATTTTGGTTTGATCACTTTCAATCTGAAATGAAAAATCGAGCGCTTCTGCCAGGGCAGTCGGGATTTTCTCCACTTCATTCAACGGTGACAGATCAACAAAATATATGCCATCGGGATAATTGGTAATGCTCCGCAACTCTTGTTCCGCCGCAGCTAAAGCGAACCGGGTTTTACCAATACCACCAACACCAGTAATTGTTATCAAGCGAATATTTGAGTCTGTAAGCAAATTTTTAAATGCCAATAGTTCATTCTGGCGCCCAACAAATGGCATTGCTGATAAAGGCAAATTATGAAAAACGGCCGTATTTTCCTGAATATCACTTTCTTCTAAAGGATCGGGATGGGTGGATATAATAATTTTTGAATCTGATAAATCAGAAACCAATTGACCCTTGATTATCTTCTTATACAAGGATTCTGTCTCAGGGGAAGGAAGCACTCCGAGTTCATCCATCAAAAGACGACGGCAGGTTTCATATTGGGTAATGGCTTCGGAGCGACGGCCGTTTAAAGTCAACAACTGCATTAATCGTCGGTGGGCTGATTCTTGGAGAGAATCAATTGCCAGAATGCGCTTGGCCGTATTGATACCCTGGGAATACAGGCTGGCAGCTTCATAATAGGCACTTATTGAGGTAAGACCAGTTAACACCAACTGCTGCCAATATTGACGTTCATTTATTAGCCATGACTCAAATCCACTCGCTTCCCGCACATGAAAACCAGCCAGGAAATCGCCTTGATACAAGGTTAGAGCAGTCTCGACATCATTGATCGCAGCCGCAGATGTCGCGCCTGATATATCCCCTAAAAGGGCAAGTCCGGCTTTTAGCTCTTTGACATCCACCCATAGATCGCTATTTGCTTTTATACCAACAGTTTCTCGGGTAATCGTCACATATGGTCCAAAATGTTGGCGTAAGCCGGTGAGTATGCGACGCAAGTTTGACATTGCCTGTTTTTGAGTACGATCATTCCATAGCAACTCAGACAACAACTCGCGGGGATGGGTGCGTTCCGTTACGGCCAAATAAACAAAAAGCCCTTCGACCTTACGTGAACCCAGGCGGGTCAAGACTTGCCGCTCGTGCTCAATCTTGAACCCACCCAAAGTGTGTAAATTTAATCTATTGCTGATTCTTTCACCCATTCTCAGCCATTATAAATGATAAATCCTTCCATACGAACTCATATTTAGGCTTGTACGGAAATTAAAGACATAAGCCAATTCGAAAAATCTTCCTCCTTTTTGAATCTTATTTTTCTGAATTGTTCTTAATCGAAAATCACAGTTCGAACGATTTGCGAACGATTTACGAGCTGTTCCCAAATGCCCTTTTTCTAATCTGCTCCTATCTCGAATTTTAAGAACAGGAGCAAGGTTATGAAGACAAATAAAACCGTTCTGGTTTTCATCATTTTAATCATCATTTTGGGATCAGTGGTGCGTTCAAGCAATGGACTTCAACAACAGCCCACTACTCAATTGGATTTGCCGGATGCAGCCCCAATTTTACAGGCATCAGTGCAAATTACGATGTTCAAAATAGAAAGCGTCGGTGTGACTACGACTAACGATGAAAAGGAAGAGATTGTTGCAAAAAACACCTCGGTTAAAGCTAAATCTGCCTACGGTATCGGTACCCTGGTTTCTTTCAATGAAGAAGTCCTGTTACTTACGCACGATCATTGGCCATATGATAATGGGATTGAAATGCCTGATTGGGTTCTTATTCAAGATGCAAATGGTCTGCTGTTGACGGAAATATCAGGAGACGCATTTTACCAAAACATACTCTTTCGGGATTCCGGAACTCTCGTTATGCAAGCACCCGAAGAACTTCTTTCTTTTGGTATCGTTCCGGCTGAAATGAGATACCTGAATAATCAGGCCGTTGGTGACACCGTCACCATTGTACGACATCAACCAGGAACCTCTGAAAAACTTGATTTACTCGACGCCCGGATTCAGTCAATATCCCTATTTTCCGGTGTTCCTCAAGTTGAATTACAAAGCTTGAATAGTGAATCTCTTGAACGAGGAGATTCCGGTGGTGGTATTTGGGCCGATGGTCAATTGGTCGGTAATACGTGGATGAGGATACGCCAAAAACTAAATCGAACCAATGCCAATAATGCCTCCGACTATTCCGATACAGATTTAAGCATCGGAGCTGCGATGACAACTGACCTGTTTGATTTACTAAATGAACTGCAATCAATGAAAGAATTACCCCCAATCGTCGATTCTCCTATCTCATAATGATTTCGCCATCGACGCCCTGTTTAATCCACGAAACCTGCGCAATATTTTTCTTTTGCAATAATCAGTCAGGTGTTTTTACAAGGGGCAAATACCAAAACAACGTCAGCAAACCACCAACGGCCGTTACCAGCAACGCTGCCGTGTATGCCTGGGGCGGGTATTGTCCAGTCGCGCTGCGTGGGAATAGATCGACGATTAAACCACCCCACCATTGCAGCAGAAAGGTGCCGCCAATGCCGAAGAGGTTAACGGCCGTTACTGCCTTCCCCGTCAAATGCAGCGGAAACAGATGCCGGACATGCGCCATGATGATGACATTAAAACCGCCAGTAAACCCAAACAGCGCATAAACTGGAATAATGAGCGATTGGGGCGGGTGGAATGCCAGTATAAATTGGCTCAACACAAAAAAGATGCTGGCAATCACCACCATACGTGCCAGCCCAAATAAATCTGCGAGCCAGCCCGCGATGACGTAACCCACGACGGCACTGCCACTGAGCCACAGCAGTACATTTCCAGCCTGAATATCGTTGAGTTGCAGCACGTCGAACAGATAAGGACCTGCCCACAAACCTTGAAAACTGAGCAGGGTTCCTGCTAAGAAGAAGTTGAGCGGAATGATGCGCCACAGCCGTGCATCGCCAAACACGTCGCGCAGGCTGCCTGTTGGGGTGGTTGTGCTTGATTGTGCGCGACCTGGCGGTGTGTCGCGTGCCCAGAGGAGAATGGAGAGGATGATAACGGCCGTTACACCCGCCCCAATCCAAAACACCATGCGCCACCCAATCACCCGATTTAGTTGTGCCAACGGCGTAGCCGCAAACAGCGCACCGGATGCGCCCAGCCCAACCAGCAAGCCTGTTGCCGTCGCATACCGCTCTGCCGAAAACCATTGACTAAAGATTTTCAACGATCCCATCAACACACCTGCCATGCCAATACCAATCAAGGCTCGGCCAATGGCTAACTGCGTGAATCCTGTACCTGTCGCAAACAAGATGCTGCCGATAACGGCCGTCACCATCAACCCAGGCGTGACGCGCCGCGCTCCCCATTTGTCCAGCCACACCCCAAGTGGAATTTGCATCGCAGCAAAGGTAGCAAAAAAGAGGCTGGTCATT